>JAGVPR010000141.1 GCA_020052115.1 Candidatus Eiseniibacteriota bacterium | reverse complement strand
GCGGCCGATGTGCCCGGCGGCCCGCTCGCGGTCGTGAGGACGCCGTGCAGGAGGAGCGCCGCCATCCCGACCAGCAGGACGAGGAGGACGATCCCGACCCTCGAGTTCCCGCTCGCGCGAGCCATCAGATCTCCCTCCAGGCGACCAGGTGAGGTATCGGCGTGTCCGTGTGGAAGAGGTTCGTTCCTGGGTAATACGGCGGCACGTAACCCCGGCGGTCATAGCGGAAATCGCGGCCGTATCCGGTGAGCGTTCCGTTCTGCGCGAACGTGCCGAAGGCGCCGTAGTAGTTCGAGACCATCCCGCCCCTCAGATGGACCTGCCCCCGGTAGGCGCCCTGGGAGTAGTTGTCCACCGTCACAGACTTGCCGGTCGCGGCCGCCATCAAGTAGCCGTCCATCCGGAGGTCGCTCGGGGCGGACGTGCCGATGCGCACGTCGCCGCCGCTGCTGTAGACCCCGAGCACGTTCTCACCGTCGTCGTAGTTCTCGTAAGTGAGGTCCTTCTGGATGACGATGTCCTGCGTCGCCGCGATGAGGAGCTGCGTGCCCCGCTGCAGTGCCGGCGGCGAGACGCCATTGACGCGGGTGGGGCCGCCCAGCGAAGTAACTCTCCCGACGGTGTAGAGGCAGCCGCGCGGGGTGCCCGTATAGACGATCGTCTGTCCGAGATGGTCCACGACCGTCGTCTGGTTGAGCGCTTCGAACACGGTAACGGTGCTCGTCTGGTTCGACGCATTGGTGATCTGGTAGACCTGTTCCCCTTGCACGCCCACGCTCAGATTCACGGCTTTCGCCTCGCCGTACACGTAGATGCCGCCCGTGAGCGTGGCCCCGCTGTGCGGAACGTAGATCCCGCTCGTCGGCGGATCGTTCGGATTGCCTCCGAGTCCGAGCGCGTTCTTTCTGTCAGCGTTCGTCACCGGCGACGTATCCGACGGGTTGAGGCCCAAGGCCGCCCGCTCCTGGCCGTAGGAGTTCGTCGGCAGATCGATGCGATCGGCGGCGCGATCGAACCCGCCGTAGAAGTTCGGGACGTCTATCGTCCCGTTGCGGTCGGCGTTGAGATTTCGCGGATTGCCGTTGTTGTAGAACCAGGCCTTCTGGTTCACGCTCGTCGCGAGGTCGTTGAACGTCGGGAAGTACGCGAACCGGAACTGGTCGTTCGTGTGGACGCGTCCGTCGAAGCTCGTGACCGTGTGGAACCAGACCGGCGTGCCGCCGGGCATCAAGTGGATGTCGGTGAAGATCAGGTAGTCCGCGAACGAACCGCGCGTGGCGGAGAGCCTGAGCCGGCCCTGCGCGAGGATCCGACGATCGCCGAAGTTCGACGCGGTGCCGTTCGATGTGACCGTGAAGTCATAGTCGAACACCTGGCTCGTGTCCGCCAGCGTCGAGTCCGCGAAGACGAGCGCGGCCTGCGCGTTGTACTCGGGCGAGCCGCCGATCTGCGAGAATCCCCCGACCGGGAAGAAAGTGCCCGGCTGGTGAATGATGGCGCCGTTGCCCGGCCAGACGTTCACGAGGCTGTCCAGCTTCCCTTGGGCGTACTCGCTCATCACCTCTTTGACGACCTCCACCCCCGAGTTCGCCGCGAAGAAGGCCGCCGTGGAGACCCGGTGGTTGAAGGCGATCCCTTCCTCGGAGACCGTGTTCGCCATGTACGCGAGGCCGAGGGCGGACATCGCCAGGAGGAGGAAGAGGCTCACGACCAGGGCAATGCCCTGCTCCCCTCGGAGGACGGAGCGGGCGCGGGTTCCGGTTCGCATGACGAAGTCTCCCTTCCTACAGACTCCTGGGCCAAACGGTGGTCCGGAGGCTCTCCACGTGTGCGGCCTGGCGGCCCATCACGCTGCTCACCAGCGTTGAGGTGACGCCGCGGATGAGCGAGACATCTACGGGGTCGCGCGTCGCGACGCCGTCGCTCAGGTGATAAAGGAACTCCATACCGACCACCTCGTCGGCCATCACCTGCGGGATCCCGAGGGTGCCCACCTTGCGCACCAGCTTCGGCCCGCGCGGATGGCCGGCGTCAATGTAATGAGAGATGGCGTCGATCTTGTAAATGCGGCTGCCGCTCGGATAGCCGCCCGGCGGGAAGTTGTTGAGGCCGCCCGGCGGGTTCCATGGCGCGGCCGGATTGTGCTGCAGGTGCAGCGCGGCCCCCTGGACCTCGGTGACCATGAAGAGGTTCGCCGTCGTGCCGTCGGTGATGATGCAGAGGTCACCCTCCTCGAAGCCGTTCACGGTCGTGACCTTCAGCTCCGACGACGGCTGAGGCATGCGCGCTGAAATGGTGCTCTCGGTTCCGGAGAGCGCCGCCAGGATGAAGATCGAATCCGTGCCGGCTACGGAGTAGTGCGGGGTCACCCCGTAGAGGATCATCGGAACGTCGTTGTAGCTGGCATAGATGGGCGTCCCGCCGGAACCGGAGCCGGCGGCGCGGACGTCGCGGGTGAGGATCTCCATGGCGGCGCGCACGCTCTGGTTGCGCACCGCGTGGCGAGTGCCGACCTCGTAGGCTTTCTGGCTGTTGAACAACACCGAGTAGAGTGAAGCCGTCGCCAGACCCAGGACCAGCATCGTCACCAAGGTCTCGACCAGCGTGAACCCGGCCGCGTTCTGCGGCCTTCGGGTGAGCCTCATCGCGAGCTCCTTCCTGCGCCTACCGGCCCGCTTGGGCCGTCACCGCTGCGAGGGTGACGACATTTCCCTGGCCCTCGGCGGGCCAGTTCACGGCCACGGTGATTCGCTTGCATCCCGCGAAGGGCACGGCGTCCTCGACGGACCAGGTGCGGAAGTAGGCCTCCTGGATCGGGTTCTCGGGGTCCGCGTGCAGTCCCGCGTCAATCTGCGGGTCGTCGAATGGGACGGCGAGCAGGTCTTCGAGTCCCTGCTGCGCGATCTCGACCGCCCTCGTCTCATCTCCCGATGCCCCGATGTGCCGTGTGCCGTTCATGAACGTCATTGCGATGCCGAGCACGCCGATGGCGAAGACCGTCATCGCGACCAGGAACTCAATGAGCGTGAACCCCGCCGCTCCGCTCACGGCGGGCGATCGTCGAAACGATCCCGTTCGCATGATCAGCTCCTCGAAATGTGCCCGACGGCGGAGACGTAGAGCGTGTCGCTCGCACCGGAGCAGCCCGTGAGCGTGAGGAATCCGCCTCCGTTTCGGTCGCGGAGGGTGCCGAGAAGCGTGAACACGAGAGTATCCGAGGGGGCGATCTCGACCCCCGCGAGCGCCACGCCGTCCGCGACGGTGACCGTTCGCACCTGCTCGTTCGCGTTGACCGCGCCGTCGCTGTTGTCGTCGTCGTGGATCTGCATGGTCCCGCTCGCCGTGTTGAACGTCACGATGAAGTTGTTGTGCTCGGAGGCGGCCCGTTGCCGCGCGCGCCGCATCTCCTCGAGCATCCGCTCGGAGCTGCGCTTCAGGGCCAGCCCCGAGTTGTAGTGCTGGAAGGCGGGGAGGCCCATGGCGAAGAGGACCCCGAGGACCGTTATCACCACGAGCGATTCGATGAGCGAGAAACCCGATTGACGGCTGGTGAACATTCGCAACACCTCCGCCAACGAAAGGCAGCAATCCATATGCCAGAGATCGCCTTCAGCACATCCGGCGGCGCCGGCTCACCGAGCGCCGCGGACCCATAGGTTCTCGCGTGTGATCCACGATTCGTGCCGGGCCGCAAGTCCCGCACCGGCGCGGGTGCGGCGCGCGCGCGACGTGCAAACTG
>JAGVPR010000234.1 GCA_020052115.1 Candidatus Eiseniibacteriota bacterium | reverse complement strand
TGCGCCTCGGCGGCCTCGAGTTCGCTCGGCGCCGCGCCGCCGGCATCGAGAAGCCTGCGCGCGCGCCGCTCCGCGTTCGTTGCGGTCAGGAGCGATGCCTTCGCCGAGAGAAGCTCCGCCTCGGATGCGCGCAGCTGATCCTGGACATCAATGGGGTTGAACACCGCGAGCGCCTGCCCCTTGCGCACCGCCTCTCCCTCGCGCACGCGAACGGACTCGATGTCCCCGTCGAACCGCGCATTGATGTGAACGATCTCGGCCGGGGCCAGCTCGCCCGTGAAGGTGACGCCCGCCTCGAGCCGCCGCGTCTCAGCGCGCGCGAGATCCGACGCGCTCACGAGCACCTGCACTGCGGCGGAGGATTTCGGTTCCGCCTTCCGCGAGCAGCCCTGAAACGCCGGGGCCGCCGCGACGAGCGCCAACAAGAGAAGGGCCGCCCGCAACCACGAGAACTCCGTCCGCGCCGCGCATCTCATCGTGCCGTCTCCATTCATCGTGTACCGCCCGAGGGGGCCGCTGCGGTGAACAGGGGCCTGCCGGTCAGCCTCTCGATCTGCGCCAGCGCCGCGAAGTAGTCGCGGCGGGCCGTTGCCTCGTTCGTCTGCGCGATCTGATAGGCGATCCGGGAGTCCGAGACCTCCAGCTGATCGGAGGCGCCTTCCTCGAAGCGGATGTTCGCCAGCTCGAACGCGCGCCGCGCGAGTTCGACGGTGCGGGCGCGCGCCCTGAGATCCGCCGTACAGCGTTCGAGATCCTTGAGCGTCCGGATCACCTGGAGGCGGGCCTCCTCACGGGCCTGTTTGAGGTTCTGCTGCGCCATGCTCCGGCGAGCCTTGGATGCTTGGATAGCCCCCTTGGTGAGGAACCCGTCGAAGATGCTCCACTCGACCATCACGCCGGCGTTCACGTCCTTGACCCAATCGCCCGACTTCGGGAACGGGTCCTCCGGATAGGCCTGGCGCGAGTAGTTCGCAAACAGGGAGAACTTCGGCCAGCGCTCAGCCCCCGCGACCGCGACGGCATGGTTGCGGGCCTCGGCCTGCTGCTCGGCGGAGACGACGCTGGAATTCCGCAGCGCCGCGGCGATGAGCCCCGTGGAATCCACCTCGACCGGCTCGACGGTGAAAGTCCCGTCGTCGAGGAGCGGTGTCGTCAGAACGAGCGGCGCGTCCGGCCGGATGTTCGCGAGCCGGCGCAGATCGAGGTTCGCTACTTCACGCCGGAGGTAGGCCTCCTTGACGACCGGGATCAGATTGTCCCTTTGCACTTCGGCTTGGAGCAGCACGAACTCGGAAGCGTTGCCCGTCTCGTGGCGCAGGCTCACCCGCTGCACCTGGCTCACCGTCTGCTGAAGGCTCAGATCCGCGATGTGCGCGCCCCGGTCCGCCAGCAGGGCCGCGAGGTATGCCTCGCGCACCGCGAGGACGATCCCCCGGCGCCTGTCGTCGCGCAGGGTCTCGGCGGCGCGCATGGCGTGCCCTGCGGCCGCGATCGAGTTCCAAACGGATCCGCCCTGGAACACCTTCTGCGTGAACCCCAGCGACGCGATCCAGGAGTTCTCGCTCCCGAACGACGTGGACTGAAAGAGGCTCCCCAGCCCGGCGAGTCCCGCCGTCGGCATCGCATTCTCGAGATCTCGAACGCGCTGCTCGATGGGTGCCAGCGTGTCGGCGGCGAACGGCTCCATGCCTGTGCCGGTGTCGCGGAAGATGCTCTCGATCCGGCGCGTATAGCTGAGGTTGAACGAAAGACGAGGGAGCGCGGTCGAACGGGCCTCCAGGTAGAGCGCCCTTGCCGTCGCGAGATCCGCCTCGGCCAGCTTCATCTCCTCCCCGTCGGCGACGGCTCGCTGCACACAATCATCGAGCGAGAGGCGGAGCGTGTCCGGGGGCGCCGCGACTGCGGGAGCGGTTTCGAGCATTACGACCAAGGTGAGCCCGACGAGCATCACGAAGCGTCTCATGAAGCGCGCGCCTCCAGTCCGCGCGGAACTCGCCCCGGCTCTGACCTTCAGCGATCACGCGGGCGTAGATGTGGACGCGTCGAAGCCGCGAAGCGCATAGAGCCGGGCGGCGACCCGGTGGATACGGTCCCGCGCACTTTCGCGGGCACTCTCGGTGGGAACTCCGCAGCCCAAACCACCCTCCTGACCTGTTGATCAGGTTAGCACGACGAATCAGCACGACAGAATGTTTCACAGGGGTCTTGGGAGGGGTGGAAATGCAGAAGAGCGTTGCGAACCCCTTCGGGTGACGGAGATCGGGGCGGCACTCCGGTCGAAAAGTGTCATCGCGAGCTTGAGTCCGAATCCATCTTTCGCTACAGTCCGAAATGTCCACCCGCGGCGATCACTGTCCGTGCATGAGGTCCGATGGACCCCGTCTCTCGCGAGACCGGGTTCATCACGCGACATCGCAGGGTGCGCCAGGTCCTTGGGGCGCAGCGGAATACCGGGAGGGTCGTCGCCGGGGGCCTGGGTCACGCTGGCATTTTGCACGGCGGGAGCGTATCCTTAACACTGTTCACTCCACCTGATGATGGTGGCGACCCTCACACGGTGCAGCAGGCGGCCGGAACGCCCGCGCCGCGGCCCTGGAGGTGCTCCATGCGAAGGCGACGACTCACTCCGGCCTTCGGCTCGGTTCTCGGGATCCTCGCCCTTGTGCTTCTTGCTTCGAGCGCTCAGGCGAAGGTCTGGACCGTGAACATCACCGGTTTTGCGTTTTCACCGCAGGGTGTGACCATCTCCGAGGGCGACTCGGTGAAGTGGGTCAACCTGGATCCGACTCCTCACACCTCGACGAGCGACACGGGGCTGTGGACCAGCGGCAACCTCGCGCAGAACGGCACGTACGAGCGCGAGTTTTCCGCGAACGGTTCGTTCCCGTACCACTGCGCACTCCATCCTTCCATGCACGGGACGGTCAATGTGACCTCGGTGGCGACGAGCAGGGAGACGTGGGGGCGGGTGAAGAGGCTCTACAAGGACCGCTGACCTCCGGACGATTCCCTCGGCCTCACGCTTCCTCGACGGCGAAGCCCCGCCCCGCGGCCTGCTGGCGCACCTTTCGGGGAAGCGACGCCTCGATCCGCACGACGCCGTCATCGAACCTCTCCGCGACGATCCGATGAGTACTGAGGAGTCGTATCAGCTCGCTCCGGCGTGAGGCCGGAGCCGTGATCGCGACGAGCTTCCGCTCGTCCTCGACGCGCGTGAGGATGCCCAGGCGCAGGCGTTCGATGTCCTCGGCCTTGGTCGCCGAGACGACGAGGCTCCCCGGATAGCGGGCGGGGAAGCTCAGAAGGCGCGCCTCGTCGAGGACGAGATCGGCCTTGTTGAAGACCATGATCACCGGCCGGTCGGTCGCCCCGATCTCCTCGAGCACCAGCTCCACCGCGCCGATCTGATCCTCCGCGTCCGGGCGGCTCGCGTCCACGACGTGCACGAGCAGATCGGCCTCGATCACCTCCTCCAGAGTCGAGCGGAACGAGGCCACGAGATGGTGCGGGAGTTTGCGGATGAAGCCGACCGTGTCGGAGAGGAGCGCGGTGAGCCCGCCCCCGAGCGGGAGCCTGCGCGTCGTCGCATCGAGGGTGGCGAAAAGCCGGTTCTCGGTGAACACGTCCGCCCCCGTGAGAGCGTTCATGAGCGTGGACTTGCCGGCGTTCGTGTAACCGACGAGCGCGATGCGGTAGTGGTCGGTACGCCTGTTCCGCTGCGTGTTGCGTTCCACGGTGATCCGCTCGAGCTTCTTCTTGAGCGTCGCGATCTTCTCGCGCACGAGCCGCTTGTCCACCTCGAGCTGCGTCTCTCCGGGACCGCGCGTGCCGATGCCGCCCCCGAGGCGCGAGAGGTGCTGCCACATGCGCGTGAGGCGCGGGAGCAGGTACTCGAGCTGGGCCAGCTCCACCTGAAGCCGGGACTCGGTCGTCCGCGCGCGAGACGAGAAGATGTCGAGGATGACTTCGGTGCGATCGAGAATCTTGACCTCGAGCGTCTTCTCGAGGTTTCGCTGCTGCGCGGGGGCAAGGTCATCGTCGAAGAGCACGAGGTTCGCGCCGGTCTCACCGAGCACGCGGCGCAGCTCCGCGACCTTGCCTTCGCTTATATACGTCGCCGGGTGGATCGGCCCTCGTTTCTGGAGGACGCTGCCGACCGCGTCGGCGCCCGCGGTGAGCGCGAGGAGGCTCAGTTCCTCGAGGGGATCTCCTGGAGGTCTGGACCCGCGCTGGTAGGCTACGAGGACCGCCTTTTCGCGGGGCTTCGCCGTTCGAGTCGGTTCGTGGATCTTGGGTTCCTCCCGAGAGAATCGTCTACCCGTACCATCGTCATCTTAGCACGGGAACTTCAGATGCCGTTCGCGTCCGGCGTCACCCCTGCCCGGCCGCCATCTCCTCGATCGCCTCGCAGAGCGGCTCCCAGGAGTACTTCTCGCGTTCGTGGAGCACCCCTTCGGTGAGCTTCGTCTCCAGCCCCTCGCGGAAGAAACGCACGATCGCGCGTGCAAGCGCGGGCGGATCCTCGGGCGGCACGACGAGCCCAGCCACGCCGTCCGGCACGACCTCGCCGAGGCCGCCGACGTCGGTCACGATGAGCGGCCGGCCGAAGTGGTACGCGACCTGGGCGACCCCGCTCTGCGTGGCGGTCACGTACGGTTGCACGACGACGTTCGCGGCCGCGAAGTAGGCAGGCACATCCGAGGTCGGCACGTATCGCCCGGAGAGCCGCACCGCGTCCTCGATCCCGAGGCTTCGGATCCTCTCGCGGTACCGCTCCTCATCTCCGTAGAACTCGCCGGCTACGACGAGCGTCAGCGGCACATCGCGCCGGGCGATGGGAAGCGCCTCGAGCAGCGTGTCGAGCCCCTTGTAGCTGCGGATCGCTCCGAAGAAGAGCAGGACGTTTTCTTCATGTCCGAGGTCTAGATCGCGGCGGGACACGGCGCGGTCCATGGGCGGGCCGAAGAGGTCGTAGACCGGATGGTAGAGCCGCAGGCAGGGCGCGTCGGGCCGGAACGTGCGCAGGTCGCGCTCGACCGTCTCCGAGAGCACGATGAAGGAGCCCGCCTGTCGCAGGAAATAGCGCGTGAGGGCGTGGTCGCCCGGCCGTGCTTCGTGAGGGATGACGTTGTCGAGGAGCGCCGCCGTTCGCACCCCGCGCTTTCGCGCGATGCGGCACACCGTCCCCAGCGAAGGCGCGAAGAACGGCATCCAGTAGCGAACGAGAAGGAGATCGGGCCGCTCCTCGGCGATGAAGCGCGCCGTCCTCCACCATGTGTGCGGAGCGATCGTATCTAGAAGCCGCACCGTGGGAATCGGGTCCTCGACGCTCTCGAGCTGCGACGTGCCCGGGAACAGGAACGACGGGTACTGGCGCGTGAATGTAACCACGCGCACGTCGTTCCCGCGCGCGACGAGCCGGCGGTAGAGCGTCTCTGTGAAGTGGGCGATGCCCCCCCGGTACGGATACGCGGCCCCGAGAAGGACGATCTTCATGGATGCCCAGCGGCGCGGCCGGGTCCCGAATCTCCCGGAGCGCGGCCCCTCACCCGAGCTCCATCTCGAGCGGGAAGTCGGTCAGGTTTTCGATCCGGCCGTTGGGTCGGATGTAGGCCACATCCTCGAGGCGGACGCCGAAGCCCCGCGACGGATAGTAGAGCCCCGGCTCGATGGTGAACACGTTCCCGGGCTCGAGCAGGTCGGGGTTCTCCTTCGGTCCCCCGAGGCGGGGCTTCTCGTGCACGTCGAGCCCCAGACCGTGCCCGAGGCCATGCACGTAGCCCTCTTCAGTGCGCACATCGGTGCGGATCGTCGCTCGCCCCTTCGATTCGAAGTAGTCGCAGACGAGGTCCTGGTAAGAGCGCCCCGACTGCCCGACTTTGAGGGCGGCGAAGGAGCGGTCATGCGCCTCGAGAACCTCTTCGTACGCCTTGCGGATCTCATTGCTCGCCCTGCCGGCGATGAAGGTGCGCGTCATGTCGAAGTAGTAGCCGCCGCCCGAGAGCTGCGGGTAGATGTCTATCAGCACCGGCATCCCGACGGCGATCTCCATCGCGTCGTCGCCCTGGTTGTGAGGCACCCCCGCATCGCGCCCGCCGGCCACGATGCTGCCCTGCGTCTCGAGGAGCCCGTTCGCCGCGAATGTGGTCTGGAGGATGCGCCGGAGGTCGCCGATCGTCGCCG
>JAGVPR010000154.1 GCA_020052115.1 Candidatus Eiseniibacteriota bacterium | reverse complement strand
CGGCCGAGCGGACTTCGCCCGCGCCGCTCGCGGCTGCGCCGATCGCCCCTTCCCTTTCAAGAGGCCCCCGGAAGACGAAAGAGCCGGCGCGCGTTCTCATCGGTGATGCGCGAAATCTCCTCCACGTCGCGCCCGAGGGCGACGGCGAGGGCGCGCGCGATCAAGAGGATGTTCGCGGGTTCGTTGCGCCTGGCGGCTCCCGGCGGCGAGAGATACGGCGCGTCGGTCTCCAGCAAGAGCCTCTCGAGAGGCAAGCCTTCGAGCGAGGCGCGAAGGCGCGCCGGATCCTTCACGAGCCCTCCGCCGATCCCGATGTGAAAGCCGAGCGCGATCCCGCCGCGCGCGAACGCCGGATCGCCGTGAAACGCATGGAGGGAGCCGCCGGCGCGGCCGGCGCCGGTCTCGCGCAGCGTGGCAATCATCTCATCGGAAGCCGCGCGCGTGTGGATGACGAGCGGGAGGCTTGTCTCGAGCGCGAGGGCGATGTGCCGGCGAAAGAGGGTGCGCTGGGCGTCGGCCGGCGCGAAGTCGCGGTAGAAGTCGAGTCCCGTCTCGCCGATGGCGACGGTGCCGCCCAGACGCGCGAGGCGCTCGATCTCCTCGAAGTCCTGCTCGCGGAAACGGCCGGCTTCGTGCGGGTGGATGCCGGCCGTCGCGAAGATGTCGGGCCGCGCAGCCAGCGTGCGGGCGCGCCGGCTCTTCTCGAGGCTGTAGCCCACCTCGACGATGGCGGCGAGACCGGCCTCGAAGGCCCGTCCGATGACGGCCTCGCGATCCGGATCGAACTGCGAAGAGGAGAGATGGCAGTGCGTGTCAATCATGTCGCTCAGCCGCGCCGGCAGTTCCCTCCGCAATCGCCGCTGCCGCCGCCGCACCCGTCACCGTTGCCGCCGGCAGTCCGCTGCTTGTACAGGGCGAGGTCTATGACGAACTCCTTGCCGTCGGCGTCCTTGGCGTAGATCCACTCCTTGAAGTAGTCCACGCGAGTGACCTCCACTTCCGCGCCGGCGATCGTCGAGCGCGTGCCGGGCTTCGGATACTCCCGTCGCGCCGAGCGGTAGAATTCCGTCTCGTACGTGAGGCAGCACTTCAGGCGGCCGCAGAGGCCGGAGAGCTTGCTCGGCGAGAGAGACAGCTCCTGCTCCTTCGCGTGCTTGAGCGTGACCGGAACGAAGTCCACCATCCAGGTCGAGCAGCAGAGTTCCCGCCCGCAGACGCCCACGCCGCCGAGCCGTTTCGCCTCGTCCCGCACGCCGATCTGGCGGAGTTCGATTCGGGTCTTGAAGATCGCAGCCAGGTCCTTGACCAACTCGCGGAAGTCCACGCGGCGCTCGGCGGTGAAGTAGAACGTGATCCGGTTGCCGTCGAACTGCTCCTCGACGTCCACCAGGTTCATGCCGAGCTTGCGCTCGGCGATGCGGTCCTTTCCGATCTTGTAGGCTTCCCGCTCGTCGTCCCGGATGCGCCGGGTGACGCGCAGGTCGTCATCGGTGGCCCTGCGCAAGATGGTGCGCATGCCGCCCTTCTTCGGCTCTGCGGCATCGCGCAGGCTGATTTGCTCGCGCGCCAGAATGGGCCCGCGCTTGTGGATGCGGCCCAAGTCCTCGCCCCGCTCGGCCTGGACGATGACGTAGTCCTCGAGTGTGAGCTCGAGGCTATTCAGATCCGCGTAGGGTTCGCGGCGGTTGCCCTTGAAGGCGATTTCCCAGATATCAGGCATTGGACGATCTAAGACCGGGCGCCCGCAGGGCGCTCCCGGCCCTCCTCGAGCTGGACCAGGGCCGAATAGACCGCCAGGTCCGGCGTCACGTTGGCGTTGATGGTGCGAACCAGATCCTCGAGCACATCGAGCCGCCGGCGAATCTCGGCGGGATCGAGCCGCTTGGCCGCTTCCCCGATGTCTTCGAGCCGGTCGCGGTTCAGAACGCTGTCCTCCGGCAGACCATAACGGACAGCGAGCGCGTCACGAAGCCACATGATGAGAACCTCGGCGACCTGCCGCGCCGCCGTCTGATCCCATCCCACGATCGCGCGCACGCGCCCCAGAAGCTCGGACTGCGTCTCGTGCGGTCGAAGAAGACCGAGGACCGAGTCCCGAAAGGCGACCGGGTCCTCGTCGAGCATCTCGAGCGCCCGCCCCAAGCCCCCTCGCGCCAGCACCGAGAGCAGGCGCGCCTTGCCGGGATCGCATCCCAGATCGCGAGCGAGAGTTCGCTCGATGGCATCCGCCGTCAGCGCGTCGAACCGCACGTGCTGGCAGCGGGAAGCCACGGTCGGGAGAAGGCGTCCGGGCTCGGGAGCCGTGAGGATCAAGACGAGGTCGGCGGGCGGTTCCTCGAGCGTCTTCAGCAACGCGTTGGCGGCTGATTCGTTCATCCGGTCCGCCCTCGCGAGGATCATCACCTTTCGGCGGCCCTCGACCCGGGTGAACCCCGCCTCATGGATGAGGCCGCGGACCTGATCCACCGACAGCGTCACGTTTCGCGCAAACGCAAATCCATAGTACCGCTTCCCGGCGATCGCATCGAGCACTTCCCGGTACTTCTCCGGATCCACGCTTGCCGGCTGGCCCTTGCGAAACGTTGCGGGGACCGGAAGCGCGAGGTGCACGTCGGGATGCGCCAGGCGCGCGATCTTCCGGCAGGAGGGACAGTTGCCGCAGCTGTCGAGTCCGAATTCCGCGCTGCGCGGCGCCTCACAGTTGAGAGCCGCCGCCAGCGCGAGGGCCGCAAGGAGCTTCCCCACACCGGAATCGCCGTAGAGGAGATAGGCCCCCGCGACCCGCTCGGAGGCGAGCGCGCCCTGGAGGACGCGCTTCGCGCGCTCCTGCTCGACGATGCGGTCGAAGGTGAACGGGATGGAACCCTCGGACTTCGGCGCTGCGCCGCGCTTGCGCCGCG
>JAGVPR010000066.1 GCA_020052115.1 Candidatus Eiseniibacteriota bacterium | reverse complement strand
TAGTTTTCAAGGGGTTTCGCGCGTCCCGGCCGCGTGCTGCGTTTTCTCCGTTTCGAGAGAGAGCGACTGGGGTGCGTTCGTAAATGCCGGGGTTACGACCGCGACCCGAAGCGACGGCCCGAACCTGTCCTAGATCTGCTGCGAGTATGCCGCCCTCGGGCATCCAATGCCGCCCGCACCGTCTGCGCCGCTTGGAGACAGCTCAACGGGTCAAGACGAGCCGGCAGCGAAGAGTTCGCCCGCCGGCCTCAAGCCTCGCGAAGTAGACCCCCGAAGATACTCTTGCTCCGCGCGAATCGCATCCGTCCCAGTGCACCTCGTGAGCGCCGGCCGCTTGAGTGCGCTCCTCGAGCACGGAGAGGATGCGTCCCTGTACGCCGTGGATCGTGAGCCGGATCGAGCAGGGAGCTGGCAACGTGTAGATCAGGGCGGCCGGCGGGCGGAAGGGGTTGGACCCGGCGGCAGCAAGCGTGAACTCCGCAGGTGGTGAATCGGCGGCGGGAAGCTCGACCGGCCCGAACCAATGCACCGCACCGGAGCGATCCGTGCCTGAGAGCCAGTACGAGCACGCAGCAGGCGGCGCGCCCTCGTCCACGAATTCGTGGTGCACTCCTCCACCGAGGGAAGCATCGTTGATCCGCACGCGCGGACCGCCGTCGATCTGACGATAGACAGCGAAGCAAGCGATGTCGCTGGGTTCGCCGACTTCCCATCGCACGACACCGGCGGGGCCGCGACGTTCCGCATCGAACGAGGTGAGCATGACGGCCGTAGGGAGGTCGTCCCAACGCGCGATGTAGAAGGATGGCTTGTCTCCTGCAACGGTGAAGTAGCCCGCTGCGTAGAGGCTGTTTCCGCTCGCCGCCAGCGCGGTGACAGTCTGGTCGAAATCCGAACCGAGAGGCGACCAGACTGCGCCGTTCCAGCGGGCGATACCGCCTCCAGGTAGGGAGCCGGCGAACGTGAAGGATCCACCCGCGACGAGCGATCCGTTGTAGACGGCGAGCGTACGGACGCCGCCGTTTCCGGGCCCGGCCCCCAGCGGAGACCAAGCCGTTCCATTCCACCGAGCAATGCCGGATGCGGCGGATCCGCCGGCAGTCCGGAAACTGCCGGCCGCGATCAGATCGCCGTTGTAGACCGCCAAGGCGCTGAGGCCGGCGTCCATGCCCGAGTCGAACGCGCTCCATGACGATCCATCCCATTGGGCGATGTACCCGACGGGCAGGCCGCCTGCGTGTAGGAAACCACCGGCGACGACGAGGCGCCCATCCCGTACGAGGAGCGCCGTCACAGGGCCATCGAGCGGCGGCGCGAACGGGGCCCATGCGGAACCGTTCCAACGCGCCAGGTAGTCGGCCGGCGAACCTCCGGCCGCCGTGAAACCGCCACCGGCGATGAGATCTCCGCCGAATTCGGTGAACGCGTACGCGGCGGTATCCATCGGTGGGCCCATGTCGGACCAGGAGGATCCGTCCCATCGCGCGATGCGCACATCGGCGGTCTCGCGGAAGCCGCCGCTCGCGATGACCTGATCGTCGAAGACCGTCAACGTCTGGACATGGCGCATGCCGTCGCCGAAAGCCGACCACGTGACGCCATCCCAAGAGGCCACGCCATCTGCCGCAACGGCGCCCGCATGCTTGAAAGAGCCGCCGGCGATGACGTCACCCTGGCGCACGGTGAGAGCCGCCGATATCCCGTCGAGCCCGACGCCCGAGTTGGTCCCGAATGCGTGCCAGGTCGCGCCGTCCCACCGAGCGACGCCGGAGGCCATCGTGTCACCTGCGTGCCGAAGTCCGCCGCCGGCGAGGAGTCCGTCGCCGTCCGCAACGAGCGCGCTCACGCTTCCGACCACACCGCCGGCGAAGGGGCTCCAAGAGGAACCGTCCCATCGAGCGATGTCTCTGACCGGAATACCTCCCGCCCTGCTGAACGTTCCGCCGACGATGAGACCGCCGTCGTACTCGGCGAAAGAGGCCACCTGGCCGCTTATGCCCGAGCCGAGCGTGCTCCACGAGGTTCCGTCCCACGCGGCGATGCTGCCCGCGGTCAAGCTACCAGCACTCGAGAAGGAACCTCCAACGTAGAGCCTATCGTTGCAGACGCCGAGCGCGTAGACGGGCCCGTTCACACCAGAGCCCACCGTGAGCCACTGAGTGCCGTCCCAGCGGGCGACGTTGACGTAGGCGCCCGAGGCATCCCGGATGAAGCCGCCGGCGTAGACCTCGCCGCGATAGATGGCAAGAGAACGGACCCAACCGGGCGACGTTGCGAACGCGCTCCAGGAGGTGCCGTCCCAGCGGGCGACGTTGACGTAGGCGCCCGCGGCAAGGAGATCACCTTCGTAAGCGGCGAACGCGAAGACTTCCGATGGGGCGCCCTCGCCGAAGGCGCTCCAGGCTGTCCCGTTCCAGCGAGCGAGTCCATCCGCTGCGACGCCGCCTGCATGATTGAAAGCGCCGCCCACGATCAGTTGGCCGTTGTAGACGACGGCTTCGTCGACCACGTAATCCATGCCGGATCCGAGCGAGGACCAGGCGGTGCCGTCCCAGCGCGCGATGTAGCTCGCAGGCACGCCGTCTGCGAACTGGAAGTACCCTCCGGCGACGATCCCGCCCTGATACGGAACCACCGTGAAGACATAGCCGGTTGTGCCGGGCAGCCCGAACCCGCTCCACCACTGGGCGTCGTCTTCGGATGAAGGGATCGCGGCTATGGGTCGATCGCCGAAACAGGCCGTATCATCCGGCGCGGGGTGTGCGACGGCCGCAGCGGCGGTGAAGAGGATGCCGGCGGCGGAGAGGATCAGAGCGCGGCGGTAGGCAACGGAGCGCGACATGCCGACCTCCTGCTCCCGTCGAAGTGGCCGGGAGTGTTGCTCGCACTCACGAAGACGCACACACTGGCGATGAACGGCGTTCTCTACAAGAGAGGTGCGATGGGCTGCTTCCGCTCGAGCCGGACCGGTGCGCGGGGTTCGGCCCACCGCCTAACAATCATAACAATAAGACCCCCGATGTGTCGATGCCGAGTCGACGAGGAGTGAATGCTGGACGTGACGCACTCTCAAGGACGCGGCAACTTCCCAAGAACCGCGCCTGCACTCTGCCGCGTTTCGTCAAGGTCCGACGTTTCGAGCCCCGCCGGGTAAGTTAACACAAGAGAACGTCCCCCTGCCAAACGGCGTATTGTGCCAAAACTCAGCCGAGAGTAACCAGAAGGCCGGCATCGGGTTCTCCGTTCGGGTCTGGGCTGTGGTTGGTTCGCCGTGGCACCCGAATCCCGTAGGCTCCCACCCATGAGCACGCCCGCTCTTCAGTTTCTGATCCTGACGGTCTCCGGCTGGGTGAACCGCAACCAGCAGGACGTGATCGAGTACCTCCGGGAAGAGAACCGCATTCTTCGGGAACACGTTGGTGACCGGCGCCTCCGCTTCGCCGACGCTCAGCGTCGACGCCTGGCGATGAAGGCCAGGAGGTTGAACCGCAAGACCTTGACGAGAATGGAGCCGATCGTGACCCCGGACACGCTGCCCCGGTGGTACCGGCGGCTGGTCGCCCGGAAGCACGACGGGAGAAAGACGCGGAAGGTAGGCCGCACGAGGACAGCAGGGGATATTGAGCAGCTCGTCGTGCGCATAGCCAGGGAGAATCCGGCCTGGGGCTACACGCGGATCGGGGGTGCGCTGCGCAACCTGGGCCATGAGATCGGGCGGAACACGATCAAGCGGATCCTGGCGGCCAACGGAATCGAGCCGGCCAGGGCCAGGCGCAAGGGGATGTCCTGGGAGGCGTTTCTGAAGTTGCACTGGGGCGCGATTGCCGCCTGGCTCTCGACCTCGCCGGGGCGTCGAGCTGCCGCCGCCACTCGATCGCCTTCCGCAAGAGCTCGCCGACCCGGGGCGTCCGGGGTTCCCTCGGCGGCTTGGGCGGCCGCCCC
>JAGVPR010000227.1 GCA_020052115.1 Candidatus Eiseniibacteriota bacterium | reverse complement strand
CTCGCGCGCCGGCTCCGTCCGGGGCCGCGGAACGTGCAAGACGGCCTTCGGCGCGTGATAGACTGCGAGGCGTTCGCTTCCGGGGAGGACAATTGGACCGCCACGTCGTCATCCATTATCACGAGATCGCGCTCAAGGGGAAGAACCGGCCGTTCTTCGAGAACCGGCTCCTCGAGAACATCCGAAAGGCCACGCGCGGCCTTCACGCCGGGCGCATCTACAAGCTCCCGGGCCGCCTGCTCCTCGAGCTGCTGCCCGAGGCCGCGGAGAGCGAGGTGTCCCGCCGGCTCGCGCGCGTCTTCGGGATCGCGAACTTCGGACCGGCCGTGCGCGTGCCGCTCGATCTCGATGCGATGGCCGAGGAGGCGGTCCGCCAGGCCGGCGAGCAGCCCTTCGAGAGCTTTCGCATCGAGACGCGACGGGCGAACAAGGCGTTTCCGTTGATCTCGCAGGAGGTGAACGTCGAGGCGGGACGCCGGGTGCTGGAGCGGGTCGGAGGGCGGGTGAACCTGGGAGATCCCGGCCTCACGATCCACATCGAGATCCTCTTCCGCGACGCCTTCGTCTACACGGAGAAGCTCGCAGGTCCCGGCGGCCTGCCGGTCGGCGTCAGCGGCACCGTGGCGACACTGCTCTCCGGCGGCATTGACTCGCCGGTGGCGGCGCTCCGGATGATGCGGCGCGGCTGCAAGACCGTCTTCTTCCACTTCCATTCCTTCCCGATGACGAGCCTCGCCTCGCAAGAGAAAGCCGTCCGGCTCGTGGAGGCGCTCACCGCTTACCAGTTCACCTCCCGCCTGCACCTGATCCCGTTCCTCGAGGCGCAGCGGCGCATCCAGGTCTCGGCCCCGCCGCCCTACCGGGTCGTTCTCTACCGCCGCATGATGTTGCGGATCGCCGAGAAGCTGGCCAGGCGCGAGGGGGCGCTTGCCCTGGTCACCGGAGAAAGCCTGGGGCAGGTCGCGAGTCAGACCCTCGAGAACATCGCCTGCATCGAAGCCGTGGCGACGCTCCCTGTGTTCCGGCCGTTGATCGGCACCGACAAGCAGGAGATCATCGAGGAATCGAAGCGCGCGGGCCTGTTCGAGATCTCGATCCTGCCCGACGAGGATTGCTGCTCCCTCATGGTGCCGAAGCGCCCCGTGACCCGCAGCAGTGCGGCGGACCTCACGGTGATGGAAGCCGATCTCGGCGTCGAGGAACTCGTCGAAGCGTGCGCCGAGAAGACGGAGATGCGCCGATTCGAATCGCCGGGCCGGGCCGTGCCGGCCGCCTGACCCCGCCGGTGCCCCGGCGGCGAAACGCGGCGCCCGCGGCGCCGCTTGCACCGACGCCCCCCTGACGATAGACTCTGATGAAAGGACGGCGCGTTCTCGCCGTGCGAGACCCGCCGATGTTTCTACCCTCACCCGCCATCCACCGATCGGCTGCCAGGGAGGCGCCGTGCATTCAATCAGGACTCTCGGAGATTTGAAGGCTTCCGGCTACCGCCCCGTCTCCGTACGGGAGGAGATGCGCCGCAATCTCATGGCGATGATCCGGAGGAAGGAAACGCTCTTCCCGGGCATCGTCGGTTACGAGCGCACCGTGATCCCGCAGATACAAAACGCCGTTCTCTCGCGGCACGACTTCATCCTGCTCGGGCTGCGAGGGCAGGCCAAGACGCGGATCCTCCGAAACCTCACCGTCTTTCTCGATGAGGTGATCCCGTTCGTCGAAGGTTGCGAGATCCACGACGACCCGGGCGCCCCGCTTTGCGCGGCTTGCCGGCGGCGGCTGGCCGAGAAGGGAGACGCTCTCCCGGTCGCGTGGCTCGGACGGGAGGAGCGGTACCAGGAGAAGCTCGCGACACCGGATGTGACGATCGCCGATCTGATCGGCGACATTGACCCGATCAAGGCGGCCGCCCAGCGGCTCTCCTTCTCCGACGAAGGGGCGATCCACTACGGCATCGTTCCGCGCAGCAACCGCGGGATCTTCGCGATCAACGAGCTGCCGGACTTGCAGCCGCGCATCCAGGTCGGCCTGCTGAACATCCTCGAGGAGCGCGACATCCAGATCCGCGGCTTCCCCGTGCGGATCCCGCTGGACGTGCTTCTCGTGTTCTCCGCGAACCCGGAGGACTATACGAACAGAGGCAACATCATCACGCCGCTCCGGGACCGGATCGCGTCGCAGATCCTGACCCACTACCCTCTCAACCTCGAGGACGGCATGCAGATCACGGCGCAGGAGTCGTGGATTCAGCGCGACAGCGGAGTGGAGGTGGTCCTCGCCCCTTTCTACCGCGAGCTGATCGAGGAGGTCGCCGTTCAGGCGCGCTCGAGCGAGTACGTGGACCAGTCCTCCGGCGTCAGCGCCCGCATGACGATCGCCCTCACCGAGAACGTGATCTCGAACGCCGAGCGGCGCGCCCTGGCGACGGGCGAGACGCGCACGACGGCCCGCCTCTGCGATCTCTCCCAGGCCGTGTCCGCCGTGAGCGGCAAGGTCGAGCTCGTTTACGAAGGCGAGCAGGAAGGCCCGCAGAACGTCGCGCGCCACCTGATCGGGCGCGCGGTGAAGAGCCTCTTCTCCCGCCGGATGCCCGACGCCTACCACACCGGCCGGAAGGGACAGACACCCGAGGAGGGCGCCACCACTCCGGAGTACCGTGAGGTCGTGGAGTGGTTCTCGCGCGGGGGCAACGTCGAGGTGAGCGACGAGATGAACGAGAGCGAGTTCCGCGAGCGGCTCGCGGCCGTCCGCGGGCTCGACCGGATCACCCGAAAGCACCTGAAGCCGTCGGGCCCCGAGGAGGAAGCCGTCTTGATGGAGTTCGTGCTCGAGGGCCTTCACCAGTTCTCCATCCTCTCGAAGGAGCGAATGGACGGCGCCGCCGTCACGTACGGCGACATGCTCAAGTCCATGTTCTCGGGCCTGGGCCGCGGCGAGCCGGAGTAGGCCGGCGCGAGGGATCCGATGAGGCTTCGATACGCGCACTGGGACGGCGACCCGCTCACCAACCCCGAGTTCCTGAAGGCGCTCATGCGCCTTTACCACACGCTTCTGCTCCAGACGAACGGCGACGTGACCGAAGCGCTCCGGTGGCTCGGCCGTCTCGGAGAGCAGTACGGCTTCTTCAACGAGAAGTTCTCCCTCGATGACTTCAAGAAGTTCTTGGAGGAACAGGGGGCCATCGAGACGACGGCCGAAGGGCTCGAACTGACGACGAAGGGCGAGCGCACGATCCGTCAGGAAGCGCTCGATGAGATCTTCTCCGCGTTGCGCACCGATCTCGCAGGCGACCACCGCGCGCCGGGCACCGGCGGCCCCGGCGACGCGCTGCCGGAGACCCGGCCGTTCCAGTTCGGAGACCGCTATCAGGACCTTGACCTCCGGGCGAGCCTGCGGAACGCGCTCAGGCGCACGGGCGGGGAGACGACCGAGCTGCACGAAGGGGATCTCGAGGTGCACGACACGGAGCGGCTGTCATCGTGCGCCACCGTCCTCATGCTGGACATCTCGCACTCGATGATCCTCTACGGCGAGGACCGCATCACCCCGGCCAAGCGCGTCGCGCTGGCGCTGACGGAGCTGATCCTGACGCGCTATCCGAAGGATGATCTCGATGTCGTCCTTTTCGGGGACGACGCTCGACAGGTGCCGCTCCACGAAATCCCGTTCGCCGAGGTCGGGCCCTACCACACGAACACGAAGGCGGGACTTCGCCTGGCGCAGCAGATCCTCGGCAGGAAGAAGCACGCGAACAAGCAGATCTTCATGATCACGGACGGCAAGCCTTCGGCGATCTTCGACCGCGGACGGCTCTACAAGAACCCCTTCGGGCTCGATCCCAAGATCGTCAACAAGACGCTGGAGGAAGCCGCCATCTGCCGCCGAAAGCGGATCCCGATCACGACGTTCATGGTGACGAACGACCCTCACCTGAAGAACTTCATCGCGCGCTTCACCGAAGTGAACCAGGGACGCGCCTACTACTCCGATCTCGACCGCCTCGGGTCGTTCCTGCTCGTGGACTTCATCCGCAACCGACGCCGCCGTTACTGACCCCGCGGCCCGCAATCGCGAACGCCCCGGAACTCCCGCCCCGGGGCGCGCGTGTCCTCAACGGCCGGACGCTATGCCGCCGTCACGTTGGCCGCTTGCTTTCCCTTCGGACCCTCCACGACCTCGAACTCGACGACCTGACCCTCGGTCAGGGTGCGGAAGCCGCTGCCCTGGATCGCGGTGTAGTGGACGAACACGTCCTCGCCGCCGGCCTCCGCGATGAACCCGTAACCCTTCGCCTCGTTGAACCACTTCACGGTGCCCTTCTTCTTCAAGAACCGTTCACCTCCTCCCAGAGCTGGGACGATCTGACCCTCCCGTCGGACGAAAGGGCGGGCGGCCTCCACCGTCCGGACAGACCGGTCCTTCTTGCCTTGCCGCCGCGGCGACCCGCTCGGCCCGGCAACGCTCGG
>JAGVPR010000176.1 GCA_020052115.1 Candidatus Eiseniibacteriota bacterium | reverse complement strand
GTCGCAAACGCCGACGAGGCCGGCGGCTTCCCCCTCTGCGAGGCCTTCGGCTCCGGCGCCTTCGAGACCTGCGACCCATCCGCCGCCGCACGATCAGCGCGGACGTCCCCGCGGAGGCCGCAAGAAGCGCAAGCAGTTCGACGAGAAGCTCGTTCGCGACAGCGTTCGCCGCACCGTGGCCAGCATGGATGTTTCCAAGCGCCCGAGGCGCCGCCACCGGCACGAGGACGGGAGTCCGATTGATGTCGCCGAGGATAACGTGCTCCAGGTGCCGGAGTACATCACGGTGGGCGAGCTGGCGGAGAAGATGGAGAACCGCCCTCAGGAGTTGATCGCCGCGTGTCTCAGGATGGGCCTGCTTGCCAACATCAACCAGCGCCTGGACAAGGACACGATCACGCTCCTCGCCGACGAGTTCGGCTACGGCGTGGACTTCCTGCCGGAGTACGGCGTCGGCGTGGACGAGGCGGAGCCGGAGGAGGAGATCGCTCCCGAAAAGCTCCGGCCGCGTGCCCCCGTGGTCACGATCATGGGGCACGTGGATCACGGCAAGACATCGCTCTTGGACCGCGTCCGTCGCTCGAAGCTCACCGAGACGGAAGCGGGCGGAATGACGCAGCACATCGGAGCGTACCAGGTGCGCACCGAAGCCCGGGACATCACCTTCCTCGACACGCCGGGCCACGAGGCGTTCACCGCGATGCGCGCCCGAGGGGCGCAAGTGACCGACATCGTCATCCTGGTCGTGGCGGCCGATGACGGCGTGATGCCGCAGACGATCGAGGCGATAAACCACGCGCGCGCCGCGGGGGTGCCGATCATCGTCGCGATCAACAAGACCGACCTGCCGAGCGCGAACCCCGACAGGGTCAAGAAAGAGCTGGCCGACCACGGCGTGCTCGTCGAGGAGTACGGCGGCAAGGCGGTGGCGGTCCCGATCTCCGCGAAGCAGGGGATCGGCGTGGAACGTCTGCTCGAGATGATCCTCCTCGTCTCGGAGATGGAAGATCTCAAGGCCGATCCGGAACGCCGGGCGCGCGGCGTCATCGTCGAGGCCCGGATGGAGCAGGGGCGCGGGCCCGTGGGTACGGTGCTCGTGCAGCAGGGCACGCTTCGGGTGGGCGACGCATTCGTTTGCGGGCTCTCGAGCGGGAAGATCCGCGCGCTCTTCAACGACCACGGCGCGCGCATCGAATCCGCGGGTCCGTCCACGCCGGTCGAGGTGCTCGGGTTCTCCGGTCCTCCGCAGGCGGGCGACACGTTCCAGTCCGTTGCGACGGAGACGATGGCGCGCGAGACGGCGTCCAAGCGGCAGCAGCTCCACCGCGAGCACGAGTTCCGCCTCTTCCGTCACATCACGCTCGCGGACGTCTACCAGCGCATCCAGCAGGGTGAGACGAGCGAGCTGCGGATCGTGCTCAAGGGGGACGTGCAGGGTTCGGTCGAGGTGCTGACCGATCAGATGGGGAAGCTCGGGACGCAGGAGGTGCAGGTCAAGATCATCCACGCGGCCGTCGGGCAGATCAACGAGTCCGACGTCCTCCTGGCCGCCGCCTCCGACGCCGTCATCGTCGGATTCCACACGCGGCCCGATCCGAAGGCGCAGATCCTCGCCGTGCGCGAGAAGGTGGACATCCGGCTCTACGACATCATCTACGAGGCGATACAGGAAGTGCGCGACGCGTTGAGCGGTCTGCTCAAGCCGGAGAGGATCGAGAAGGTCACGGGAACCGTGGAGGTGCGCCAGGTCTTCCGCACGAGCAGCGGCACCATCGCGGGCTGTCATGTCACCTCGGGCACCGTGACGCGCCAGTCGCGCATCCGAGTCGTCCGGGAGGGCCAGCCGCCCGTGTTCGACGGCCGCGTCGCATCGCTCAAGCGCTTCAAGGACGACGTCCGCGAGGTGCAGAGCGGATTCGAGTGCGGCATCGCCCTCGAGGGCTTCGAGGATTTCCAGGAGAAGGACGTTCTCGAGGCGTACACGGTGGAGGAAGTGGCGCGGAAGCTCTAGCGCCGCGCCCTTCTCCCGGCCCGGCGGAGGAAGCGTGTTCGTCGGTTCTTGTCTCGTCGAGATCCACATCCCTCTCAGCCATTCGCTGAAGGAGAAGCGCTCGATCCTGAACCGGCTGAAGGGGAGAATCCGGGACCGTTTCAACGTCTCGGTCGCCGAAGTGGACCACCAGGACGTCTGGCAGCGGGCCTCGCTCGGATTCGCCGCCGTCGGCCCCGAGGCCTCCTCGGTGGAGCATGTTCTGCAACGGATCCGCGAGATGGTGGAGAGCGAAGACCGCGCGCAGATCCTCGCTTTCGACACGGCCGTGCAGAAGTTCGAACCGTGATTCTGGGAGAAACCCCGTGACGTCCCGCCTCGACAAGGTCGCCGATCTCATCGCTGAGAACATCAGCGAGATCATCGAGCACCAGTTGAACGATCCGCGCAAGGGGCTCATCACCGTGACGGGCGCGCGGGTCTCCGGGGACCTTCGCCACGCCCAGGTATTCGTCACCACTCTCGGCGACGAGGCGGCGAAGCGCGAGATGGTCCGCATCCTCGAACACGCTTCCGGCTTCATCCGCGCGGAGCTTGGCCGGCGGATCCGCCTCAAGTTCGTCCCGGAGCTGGCCTGGCGGATTGACAACACCGTTGAGGACGCCCAGAAGATCGATGATGTGCTCCGCCGCTTGAGGGCCGAGCGCGGAGAGGACGGGGAGAGCACCGAGGGACTCGATGCGCCCGGCGGGTCCGGGCGCGACGGTGCGCCGCCCGGCGGGGATGACGCAGAGGGCGCCGGCGGCTCAGGACACGGCTCCGAGGGAGCGCCGTGAGCGGCTGGATGCTCGCGGTGGACAAGCCCCAGGGTCCGACATCCTTCGACGCGGTGGCGGTGTTGCGGCGCGTGAGCGGCGAGAAGCGCGTCGGGCACACCGGAACGCTCGATCCCTTCGCGACGGGCCTGCTCCTTCTGCTCGGCGGTCCTGCGACGAAACTCTGTCCGTACCTCCTGGACGAGGAGAAGGAATACGAAGGCGTGATCCTCCTCGGAAGGCGCACGGACACCGCCGACCCGACCGGCCGCACGATCGAAGAACGTCCGCTGCCGCCGGGTCTCACATTGGATGATCTGTCGGCAGCCGCCGCGCGGTTCGTCGGTCGCATCCGTCAGGCTCCGCCGGCCTATTCGGCCGTGAAGGTGAACGGCGAACGGCTCTACGCGCGCGCCCGGCGCGGCCTCGAAGCGCGGGCGCCGGAGCGCGAAGTGGATGTATACGCATTCGAGATCCGGTCCTTCGATCCGCCGCGCGCCGGATTCGCCGTTCGCTGCGGGCGCGGCACCTACGTGCGGGCACTTGCCGAGGATCTCGGCGCGGTCGTCGGATGTGGCGCCTCGCTGGAGACGCTCCGGCAGATCGGAAGAGC
>JAGVPR010000057.1 GCA_020052115.1 Candidatus Eiseniibacteriota bacterium | reverse complement strand
GCGTGAACGTCCGCGCCTCGCACACGGGAAGCCTCGCGGTCACCTTCCTCGTCCCGGCCGCCCAGTCGGAGACCGCCGTGCGCGGGCTCCACGAGGATCTGCTCGAGACCCCGGAGGGAAGCTAGCGCCGCCCCCCGGCCGCCACGCGGGCCCTTAGCTCGATCGCCTTCTCGTAGAGGCGCACGTACTTCTCCGCCGATGCGCTCCACGAGAAGTCGCACGCCATCCCGGCCTTCATGATCCCCTTCCATGCCGCCGGATCCCTGTAGGCGGCGAGCGCCCGCCTGAGCGCGCCCATCATCGCGGAGGCCTGGTAGGGCTCGAAGACGAAGCCGTTCCCCTTCCCCGTGCGCGGGTCGTAGTCCTTCACCGTGTCGGCCAGTCCGCCCGTAGCCCGCACGATCGGCGGCGTGCCGTAACGCAGCGAGTACATCTGGTTCAACCCGCACGGCTCGTAGAGAGACGGCATGAGGAACATGTCGGCGCCCGCCTCGATCAGGTGCGCCAGCTCGTTGTTGAAGCGCATGTCAATCGCGACCCGCCCCGGATTGCGCGCGCAGAGTTCCGAGAAGAACACCTCGTAGCGCTTCTCGCCGCTGCCGAGCACGACCAGGAAGAGGTCCTCGTTCAAGATGTCGTTCGTCGCCTTCTCGATGAGATCGAAGCCCTTCTGATCGGCGAGCCTCGAGATCATCCCGACCACCGGACGTCCCGTCACCACCGGAAGGCCCATCTTCCGGAGCAGCGCCGAGCGGTTCTTCTCCTTGTCGGCCAGCGTATCGGGGCCGTACTTCACCGGGATGAGTGAATCCACGCGTGGATCCCACTCGCCGTAGTCCACTCCGTTCAGAACCCCCACCACGTCTTGATGCCGCCCGCGCAGCACCTGCTCGAGGCCCATGCCGAACTCGGGAGAGGACTGGATCTCCTCGGCGTAGCGCTCGCTTACGGTTGTGATGAGATCGCTCCACGCGATCCCGGCCTTCATGAAGTTCACCTTGCCGAAGAACTCGAACGGGCCCATCGGGTAGAAGTGCTCCATCCCGATCCCCGCAAACTCGAGGATGCTCGACGAGTAGATCCCCTGGTAGCCGAGGTTGTGGATCGTGAACATGGTCGCCGTGCGGCGGAGCTTCTCGTCGTCCGCGAGGATCGTGCTGAGATACGCCGGCACGAATGAGGCCTGATGATCGTGGCAGTGCAGGACGTCCACGTGCATGTCGAGGGCCCGGACGGCATCGAGCACGGCCCGGCAGAAGAAAACATAGCGCGAGTCGTTGTCCTCGTACCCCTTGCCCGTCTTCGGATCGGTATAGATCCCTTCGCGCCCGAAGTAGCCCTCGTGCTCGACGAAGATCGCCACGGCCCCTTCGCTTCCGAGCGGGGCCTCCGAGAGCTTGAGCGGCACATCGCGGCCGTCCACGCGGACCGTCGCGCCCGCGGGCACCTTGAGCGGCTTCAGCCCGAAGCGCTTGGCGTCAATGCCCTGATAGCGCGGCAGGAAGACTCGAACCTCGTGGCCCATCCCCGCGAGCACGCGGGAGAGGGCCGATGTGACATCCGCGAGCCCGCCGACCTTCGCGAAAGGCACGCACTCCGCGCTCACCATGCTTATCCGAAGAGACTTCATCCATCCCCCTTGCCGTTCATTGCGTCCCATGCGCGCCCTTCGCGCAGTGCGCCCGACGATGATTGGGATCGCCCGCGCCGAACGCGGACTCCCCTCCGCCGGCCCGGCCGGCGGACCTCGTGAACAATACCGGATGCCTTTACACGCGCGGAAGCAGGACCTTATACTTCGGCCTGGACCGGGGGCAGCCGGATCGCGGCTGCCGGGAGGAGAACCAGTGACCTACATCATTTGCGAGCCGTGCGTGGGGGTCAAGGACACCGCCTGCGTTGACGTATGTCCCGTGGATTGCATCCACCCCACGAAGACCGAGCCGGAATTCGCCACCCTCGACATGCTCTATATTGATCCGAACGAGTGCATAGACTGCGGCGCCTGCGAGCCGGCCTGTCCGGTGGAGGCGATCTTCCCGGAGGACAACGTCCCCGAGAAGTGGAAGAGCTACATCCCAGTGAACTACGACTTCTTCAAGAAGTAGAATCCGGCCGGAGTTTCCGGGGCGCGCCGGGCGGCGCGCCCCTTCTCGTTTCCGCTCCTAGTGCTGCCCGTTTCCCAGATCAATCTGCCGCAGGTAGTCGGCGGCGTCCTCGGGAGGGGTCGGGTTGATGTAGAAGCCGGTCCCCCACTCGAACCCCGCCACCTTCGTGAGCTTCGGCATGATCTCGAAGTGCCAGTGGTAGTGCTCGAGTTCCGGATCCTGGCAGGGCGCGGTGTGGAGCACGAAATTGTACGGAGGGTTGTTGAGCGCCCGGTTGATGCGGGTCAACGCGTCCTTGAAGATCTCGGCGAGGTCGCGGTAGGTGCCGAAGCGCCGGTTCTCGAACTTCGAGTCGTGCACCTTCGGGACGACCCAGGTCTCGAACGGGAACCGCGGCGCGAACGGCGCGAACGAGACGTAGTTCTCGTTCTGGTGGACCACGCGCTTTCCGGAGGAGAGTTCGTGATTCACGATGTCGCAGTAGATGCACCGCTCCTTCAGCTCGAAGTGCTGCCGGCTGCCCCTCAGCTCCGCGATGACGCGCCGCGGGATGATCGGCGTCGCGATCAGCTGCGAGTGGCTGTGCTCGAGTGAGGCGCCGGCCGCCTCTCCGTGGTTCTTGAAGATCAGGATGTACTTGAACCGGTCGTCCTTTCGCAGGTCGAGGATCCGGTCGCGATAGACCTCGAGAAGCCGCTCCAGGTGCTCGACCGGAAACTGGCTCATCTCCTGGTCGTGATCGGTCGTCTCGATGATCACCTCGTGCGCGCCGATCCCGTTCATCTTGTCGTAGAGGCCCTCGCCGCGGCGGTTCAGGCTCCCCTCGATCTGAAGAGCGGGGAACTTGTTCGGTACGACACGCACCGTCCATCCCGGCGTATTCGCCCGCGTGCCGGACTCTCGCAACGCCTGGACCTCGGGAGGGGTCTTGTCCTCGTTGCCGACGTCGAAGGGGCAGAAGGCCGCCTTCTTCTTCGGCGGCTCCAGACTCACGAAATCCGACGGGCGCTTGCCCCGTTCCGTCGAGATGATGATCCAGCGGCCGTAGATGGGATCCTTTCGAAGCTCTGGCATTCGGTTTCCCCTTCAAGACCCTGTCGCGACGACGCCCGCTTCCGCGCGCGCCGCCGCCGTCTCATCGAAAAGCCGAGCGAGGACCGCTTCGGCGGCTTCGTCCCAGCCGACATCGCGGCGCGCCATCGCGCGCCGGGCCGTCGAGACGAACCCATCGAAGCGGTGCTCGCGCATCGTGCTCCCATCCCACCAGGTGAAGGCCGGCATCCAGCGCGGCGCAAACGTGCCGCCGCCGAACAGATTGCAGCCGACATCCACCGTGCCGCCGGTCGGCAAGAGCGAGCCGATCCCGGTCTTCACATGATCTCCGAGAAATACCCCGACCTTCACGAGGCCGGTATCCACGTCGCGTCCGTCGAAGGCGACGCGCACCGTGCCGTAATTGTTCTTGAGGTCGCTGTTCGACGTGAGCGCCCCCAGATTCACCCACTCGCCGACGACCGCGTGCCCGAGGAAGCCGTCGTGCGCCTTGTTCGTGAATCCGAGCAGGATCGAGGCCTCGATCTCGCCGTTGACACGGCAGGCGGGCCCGACGGTCGTGCCGCCTCCTACCTTGCCGCCCAGCACGCGGCTCCCGCGGCCGATCACCGCCGGCCCGATGATTCTAGCAAGCGGGGCGACCGTTGCCCCCTCGCGAAGAAGGATCGGCCCGGTGCGCGCATCGAGAACCGCGAGCGCATCCACGGTCGCGCCCGCTTCGAGGCGGATCCTCCCCGGCTCGAGAAGCGCGGCCCGCGGGTCCACCTGGGGCCATCCGGGGGCCGCAAGCCCTCCCGCGATCTCCTCCCACTCCCGCTCGATCTCCGCGGCGTTTGCTGCCATAAGCTCCCACGCCGCCTGAAACCTCTGTCCCTCGAGCGCGACCGGCGCGCCGCCGGCAGCTTCCTCGAGAACGCCGGGTGAGATCTCGCCGCCGCCGGCGCG
>JAGVPR010000345.1 GCA_020052115.1 Candidatus Eiseniibacteriota bacterium | reverse complement strand
CGGTGCGTTGCTCCTCGCGCTCTCGGAGACGGCGCGGCTCTTCTTCGGCGCGGTGCCCGTGCCCGGTTCCTCGCCGTGGGCCTATGCCCACGAGAAGATCGGGTGCTCGCTCGAGGTGCAGGGGCTCATCGGCTCCGGCGATCTCGCAGGATTCGAGTCGTTGTGCGCGGAGCCGGGGCGCGCAGAGGTGCAGCCGTTCGCGGATTCGCTCGCAGCGCTTCGCAAGGCCGGCGCGCGCCCCGACTGGCACCCCGTGCGGTTGTGTTGATTCCGCGGGGCGCTACCTGAGCAACACCAGCCTCCTCGTGACTTCGCGCCCGCTCGCGCTGCAGCGTGCCCAGTAGACCCCTGAACCCATCGCGCGCCCGCTCTCATCGAGGCCGTCCCACGACTGTCCGAATCGTCCCGCCTCCATCGTCCGGTCCACGAGTGTCCTCACGAGCGCGCCGCTCACATCGTAGATGCGGAGCGCAACCGGGCCCGCGGCGGGCACCGTGTATTCGATACGCACCGATGGGCGGAACGGATTCGGGCGTGCGGTGAGGTCGGGGAGCGCCGCCGCATCGGGCGCCGGGTCAACGCCGACGGTCGAACGGACAACGGCCACGCGGAGGTTGTCGAACCAAGGCGTCGTGTTGCCGCCGGGGGATGTGCATTGGGTCATGGTGGAGCACAACTCGAGCGCCTCGATGCCGATCTGGAAGTACTCGATCGGCAAGGGGCCGTACTCGGCGTCCTCCTCGCTGATCCAGCCGTTGATGCACTGCGGAATGTCCGGCCAGAACATGTCGCCTAGCTCCCGGACGACCGCTTCGATGAGCGCGCCCGTGGTGGGGCAAACGTGCGGGTACTCTCGATACCAGTATTGGTAGATCACGCCGTTCCGGAGCGGCAGGTCCTGGTAGACGTCTCCGAACATGAGCTTCCTGTCGAGGCGGCCGTCGAGGCCCGTCGGCGCCAGGTAGATTCGCGGCGACATCGCCATCGCGCCCTGTTTCGGCGGGTGGAGAGGATCGTCAGGCCCCGCCGTCTTGTCGAAGAACGTCAGCACATTCCCCTGCAGGCTCGGGCACGAAACGGCCGGCGGCGGCAGTTCCGAAAGCGGCGTCAGGTCAACGAACGCGCCGACCGCCGGTGTCTGCACGAACGTCCAGCCCTCGGGCCCGGCTTCGAAGCTGTCCTCGTCGTTATTCACCGGCGTGCCGAGGTCCTCGTAGTTGAAGCTGTAGCAGCAGAAGGGGCCGTAGGTCGTGTTCGAATGGCCGTCCTCGTCCGACCAGCCGCTGTCCGCGCTGAAATGGAAGACGGCGGTGATCGCGGAGGTTCCGGCCGGAATGGAGGCGCTGGAGACGGTGAGCGTTCTCAGGCGCTTGCCGGCTGGACTGCCCAGAAGCCCTGTATGCGTTGCTTGTGGTGTCGCTTCGCGCACCCCGTCGAACTCGAGATACAAGTGGGTGAAGTCGTAGTTCTTTTCGGTGTTGTTGAAGTACTTGTAGGTGAGCCGGACGTCTCCGGTGCCGCCATACGCGAACGTCTTCCGCGCCTCGTGCTCCCAATTGTTGCCGTTGCCCTGGCCGTCGAGGTAGCACAGCTCGTCCGCCTCGACCTCGTACTTCGAGCACCAGATGGCGCCCGTGTCCGGCGGAGTGGTCCCGGGGAAGAGGTTCGTGCCGGGCGTGCCGTAAAGCGCGTAGAGGGCGCTCTGCGTCCAGCGGAAGTCCGAGTTGTCGGGATTGCCTGGCGGCAGGGTCGGCGGCGGGAGCAGCGTGAGGTCGCGCACCGTCCAGCCTTCCCAGTTGTTATCCACGCCGGAGTCGAACGTCCAGACCCCGTTCTGGCTCGCTTCCCAGCGCGAGGTGGCGGCGTTCCAGTGCGTGCCGCCGAACCAGAATGTGTCCGCGGCGGCCTCGGACCGTGGGGCCTGCCGCTCGCGGAGTCCGGGCGCTTCCAGGACCGGGGAAACCGCCTCCGCCGAACCGGCCCCGGCGGCGAGAAGCATGGCGGCGAACAGGAGGAGTTGTCTCATGACCCTAGTTTCCTTTCTGCCTGCCATCGGGAACCGCCCTTGCTCGAACCGGCACGTCCGCGCCGGTCACTTCAGTAGAACGAGCTGCCGCGTAATCTGCTTGCCTCCAACGGCGAACTTCGCCCAGTAAACGCCGGAAGCGGCGCGGCCCCGCCAGATCGCCTCGTAACGGCCCGGTGCTTTGACCTCTTCGACGAGCGTCGCGCTGAGCGCTCCACGCACATCGAAGATCCTGAGCGTCACGCGACCTGGTGCCGCGACCGCATAACGGAGCGTCACCGCCGGATGGAACGGATTCGGCGCGACGGTGAGAGAGGGGACCTTCGGCGCGCCGGTCGGTTCAGGCTCGGGGACATTGACTGTCGTCTCACCGCACGGATAACGAAGGCCCGCGTCCTGCAAGCACCAGGTGAAGACCTCGTTCAGCCTGTCGAGTACGGCCAGGGTGTCATCGGAGCAGGTGGGGCCTGAAGGCCGGCGCAGCCGCGAGAGGCTCATGGCGTCGAAGACAGTGCGGTAGTTGCCTTCGGCGGTCCCCGTGCGGCTGTTCGTGACCGAGGCGTAGTGCGTCGTGCCTTTGGTGCCGTCCTGGTCCAGGTAGTCAAGATTCGGTCGCGCCGTTGGCACTGCCGGGTTCACGTCGATGACCGAGAAACGCCGCTGCCCGCGGCACCCGTTGCCGCTTGCCATGTACGGCTCTCCGGTAAACGGGAATCCGGGCTCCGCTCCCGATGCGGCCGAGAGCCGCACGCAGAAGCTCGTGTCGGCCGCAGAACCCGTGGGGCAGCCAGCGACGGCGTAGGCACCACAGGTCGTCAGCACGCCGAAGGTGTTGTTGAGGAGGGCGAGCGCGTTCGGTTCGTAGGCTCCCTGCATGTCCATCGCCAAGCCGTCACCGGAAAGGTAGAGGAACTGTCGCGTGCCGTTGGCGCCGGCCGTCCCGGTCGAGAGCCAGAACGCGAGCTGCGAGGCGTCTCTTTCCTCGATGAGGTTCGACTGATAAGGACCGTAGATGCCGACGATTGCTTGGTAGCCGAGGATCTGCGGATCGGTCATGAACCGTTCGAAGCCGGTGTTGTTTGTCATCCCGGGCGTCAGGAGGTCGAAACGATCGAAGCGCCCCGGTGCTCCGAGGGCCGCGTTGATCGCCGCCTCGACCGTGTGATAGGGAGAGGCGGCCGTGAACGGCTCTGGGCTCTCGCCGTTGATGTAGAGCATGCATGGCCAGACCGTATCGCCGCCCGCCGCCACGGCCATGCCCGGGAGGAGATCGGCGTGGAGCGGCTCGGCGCCCGACGGGACATCGGGGAAGACGTCCTCGGCGCCCCCGGTCTGGTGCGCGCTCCAGTAACATTCGAAGTGGCTTCCCGGGGTGAAGACGCCATCCGGGAGGATGTCGTTCGCCGGCATGCCCTCGCCCGCGAAGTACGGCGAGCTTTCGTGGTACTCGGCGATCCACTTGCCGCCGGAGGTGTCGCACCGTGCGTCGTACCATGCGTTCTGGAGCGGATAGCGCTCGAAGAAAGCGCTCGCCGGTGAGGTCCCCGGACCCGCCGTGTACTTGAAGTGCAGCCGGACCTCGGTGTTGTCGGACGAGCACGAGATCGAGATGTCCACATCGTCCACGGCGTTCGGGCCCGAGGGACGCAGCAAGCACGTGGCGCGCGGCGAGAGGGTTCCATCCGACGCGAAGACATCTTGGAGATAGGCGGCGAGTTCGGTTTGTCGAAGGACCGGCAGGCCGGGGGTCCCCGTCACGGCGAGCGCGATGTTGTCCCACCAGGGCGAGGCGTTGCCGCCTGGGGTCGTGCACTGGGTGGAGGTTGCGCACAGCTCGATCACCTCCAGCTCGATCCGGCAGTACTCGACGGTCGGCGTGAGCCAGGAGAAGTCTCTGAAGAGGGCGTCGTCGAAGCACGTCGGTTCCGAGACGCTGTAGACGTACGGATAGGCCACCTCGTCTTCGATCCACTGGCCGGTCTCCTCACACAGAACCGGGTACTGCCTGAGTTGCACACCGTAGTACACGGCGTTGTCCACGGGCAGCCACATGTAGGCGTCGCCGACGACGAGGCGGATCGGCCGGTCCGCGAGCCCCGCCTCCGCCAAGTCGATATACGGTGAGACCGCCGCCGCTTCCTGCTCCGGCGGGTGCAGCGGCTCGCCGGGTCCCGCGGATTGATCGAAGAGCGTCATTACGTTGCCGGCGATCACGTCTCCGGTGCAGGGGCATGCGGTCTCCGGTGGCGGCAACTCCGCGACGTTGCTGACAGCGACGAAGTCGCCGACCGGCGGCTTCTGGAAGAACTGCCAGGCCTCCGGACCTTCCTCGAAGGTGTCCTCGTCGTTGTTCGCCGGCGTGCCCAGGTCCTCGTACTTGAAGTTGTAGCAGCAGAACGCGCCCCACATCGTCGTGAAGCCGACGCCGTCCTCGTCCGACCAGCCTTCGTCCGACATGAAGCGGAAGACGGCCGCGACCTCGCTCGTGCCCGGCGGTATGGATGCAGCGGCAATCGTAAGCGTCTTTGTGCGCTTGCTTCCCGGGCTGCCGAGCGTGAATGTGTGCAGGCCGCGAGGACCGGGCTCGCGGATTCCGTCGAACTCGAGGTAGAGAAAGGTCCAGTCGAAGCTGCGCTCGGTGTTATTGAAGTACTTGTACGTGAGCCGAACGCCCCCGGTCCCGGCGTAGGAAAACGTCTTCCTCGCCTCGTGCTCCCAGTTCGTGCCGTACCCTTGGCCCGCCGCGTAACAGAGCTCATCGGCCTCAACCTCGTACTTCGAGCACCAGATGCCGCCGGTATCCGGCGGCGTGGCCGTGGGGAAGAGGTTGGTCCCGGGCGTTCCATAGAGCGTGTAGAGCGTTTTGTTCGTCCACCGGAAGTCCGCGTTATCCGGGTTGCCCACCGGAACGGTCGGCAGTGGAACCAGAGTGAGGTCGCGTGCCGTCCAGCCTTCCCAGCTCCCGTCCACGCCGGAATCGAACGTCCACCGGTTCGTGCGCGAGGTGCTGACGTTCGCTTCCCACCGAACCTGCGCGGCATCCCAATGCGTGCCTCCGAACCAGAAGGTGTCGGCCGCGGCCTTGCGCGCGATCGGCGGCGCTTGAGAATCCACGGCGGACGATTCGCTCGTGAGCCGCTCGATCGGGCGGGCAAGAGCGGAGGTGGCCGACAGATTCAGAAAGAGAAGGGTCACCCAGAAGACCAGGGCGATCCTGTTCGGAGAGGTGGGGGCGCAGACCATGGGACGCCTCCCCTTGCGGATCCGATCGTTCGGCCGAGAGGCGCCGGCCTCCGGCCAAGGCGCGCATACGTTCCGGAGGGGTCCTGGCGGATGGACCTCGTCTAGCAACCTGTAATTCTAGCCCATTCGGGCGGAACCGCCCACCCATTCGTGAGACGGCGTCCGGTGAAGACGTGGCGAGCGAGATCACCCGACCCGCTCGAGCCTCGCGAAGATCGCCGCGCGCTCCTCGGGCGTTGTGACGCGGTCGAGAATCGGATAGAGGAAGCGTCTCTCGCGCAGATCGTGGTGTTCCATGAGACTCTTGTAGAGAATCTGCCGGTCGAAGAGGAGAAGAACGGCCCGCCGTCCGGGGGGATTCTCGATCATCGCCCGGACGGAGGCGACTAACTCATCGAGGAGCGCCTGGATCTTCCGGTGTTCGGCGACGAAGAGCTCGGGCCCCCCGCCTTCGACCCTTCCCGCGCGCGCCGCGTACACGGGGAGCAGTTCCCCCTCTTCGTCGCGCACGTGCGCGGCGATTCCGCCTCGCACCTGCTCGAGCCAGCCCAGCGCGTCCAGCGGGCGAAGCTCCATGAGCGCTTCCTGGTGCTTGAGAAACGCCTCATCGAGCGCTTCATGCACGCGAAGCAGTTCGAGAAAGCTCCGCTCCTGCAAGCCGCCTCCTTGTGTTCGCGCGAAACCCTACTGGAACAACCCGAAGATCGCGGATATCCCGGCCGCGATCAGGGCCGAGGCCGGGATTGTGAGCACCCAAGCCCATGCGATCCGCGTCGCCACGCCCCAGCGCACGGCCGACAGCCGCCGCGTGGCGCCGACGCCGACGATGGCGCCCGTGATCGTGTGGGTCGTCGAGACCGGGATACCCAGGAGGGCCGAGCCGATGATCGTGATCGCCCCCGATGACTCGGCCGAGAAACCGCCGACGGGGCGGAGCTGCGTGATCTTCATCCCCATCGTTTTCACGATGCGCCACCCGCCGGAGAGCGTCCCGAGCGCGATGGCCGCGTGACAGGTCAGGATGACCCAGTAGGGGATGTAGAAGTGATCAATGATGCGCCCCGTGTACAGCACGCCGGCGATGATCCCCATGGTCTTCTGAGCGTCATTGGTTCCATGTCCGAGGCTGTAGAACGCCGCAGATAGGAGCTGCATTCTTCGAAAAGTCTTGTCTACCCGTCTCGGCGGTTGCCGGCGGAAGATCCACAAAGTCAGAACCATGAACGTGAAACCGAGCAGCATCCCGATGAGCGGGGCTGCCACGATGAACACCAGCGTCTTGATCCACCCGCTCCAGAGCACCGCGTCGAAGCCGGCGTGAGCCACCGCCGCGCCCGCGTAGCCGCCGATCAGCGCGTGGGAGCTCGACGTTGGAAGGCCGAGCCACCACGTCACGAGGTCCCAGATGACCGCTCCGAGGACCCCCGCGAGGATCACCCACGGCGTCACGGCGGAGAGATCAACCATCCCCTTGCCGATCGTCTTGGCGACGTGCACGCCGAAGCCGAACGCCGCGACGAAGTTGAAGAACGCGGCCCACACGACGGCCTGTCCCGGCGTCAGCACTCGCGTGGAGACGACCGTGGCGATCGAGTTTGCCGCGTCGTGGAAGCCGTTGATGTAGTCGAAGAACAAGGCGACGCCGATCAGGACGATGATGAGGGGGGTGACGGCGTGGATGGATTCCATGTCAGGCGTGTTTGACGAGCACGTTTTCCAGGAGCACCGCCGCATCCTCGCACGCGTCCACGGCCGTCTCGAGGAGCTCGAGGACCTCTCGCTTCTTCATGAGCGCGATCGGGTCCTTCTCCTCCCGGAACAAGCTCTCGAGCGCCCGGTAGAAGATCAGGTCGGCCTGATTCTCGTACGCGTTGACGCGGACGTAGGCCTCCTTGATCCGGTCGATGTCCCGCATGTCGTTGAGCAAGGGGATGGCGATCCGCAGCTCCTTCACCGCTTCATCGATGATCACGGCAAGGTCCACGAAGAACCTCGGGAACACCCGAAGCTCGAAGAGATCGAGCCGTGTCGCGGCGCGGTCCATGTTGTCTGCGATGTTGTCCATCGCCGAGGCGAGCGCCCCGATGTCCTCGCGGTCGATGGGCGTGATGAAGGTCGAGCCCAGCTCATGGAAAATGTCGTGTGTGACCTCGTCGCCGGCGTGCTCGAACTCCTCGATCTCGCGGACGAGGCGGCGCTGCGCGTCGGGATCGGTCGTCTCGAACAGGCGTCTCAGGCAGCCGGAGCACAGCGCGAGGTTCTCGACGTCGCGCTCGAAAAGCTCGAGGAACTTGTTGGCCTTGGGGAGAAGGTGGCGAATCAATCGGTCGAGACGCATATCGCTACCGCTTGGCCTCCTGGCTTGTCGAAGGGCTTGCGGGGGCCGACTTCCGGGCAGCCGCCGCGGTTTCGATCCGCTCGCGCACGAAACCGGCGAGCCCGGACGGATCCGGGGTCCCGATGCGCACGCGTGTCCCGCCGCGCAGCGTGAGTTCCACCGCGTCGAGACCGGAGACGTTATAGAGGAACGCGCCGGGCAGCCAGCGGATCCCCCACCCGTGGAACCAGTGGTTTCGCACCGGCTCGACGCCGACGATCTCCCGGATCGGCCACGAGCGCCGGATCCAGCCGATTCCGAAGCGGATCTCGAGCCGGTCGGGGTGCCCCATCACCGTGAGGCTTCCGAATGAGGCGATCATGAGGACGGTCACGATCGGGAGAACGACGAGAAGAAGCACGAGCCGCCCCGCGGTGATCGAATCGTCCACCGGAAGCGGCGCGCCGGAGGCGCGGCGATGCAGATCCTGCGCCACGAGCAGGAGCACCACCGCCACGGCCGCCGCGAGCGGCAGCAGGGTCACGGTGCCCTTCTGAAAACTCCGGTAGGTCGGAGGCGGAGCGTTCGTTTCGCGCACGCGGGGACCGTACGCCAGGGAGCATCCCGTGTCAACGCGAGGCTTCGGTGCGCTTCAGCGCCCGCCGTTTCCCCTCGGAGCGGGTCCCGCCGCCCGGCCGGCCATCTGCTCCAGGAAATGGCGGGCACGGATTGAGGCTGCATCTTGAGCCGGGGCCGTCCGTAGGACTTCCATCCACTCCGCGCGCGCTTCCTCCAGGCGGCCGGCCTCGTAGAGAAGTGTGGCCCGTGCCTCGCGGGCTTCGTGCTGCGATGGATCGAGGGCGAGCGTGCGGCCGTATTCCTCGAGCGCGCCGGCTGCGTCGCCCGTGGCGTGATGCAAACGGGCCAGATTGAAGTGCGCCCGCGCGCTCGCCGGATCGAGCCGCGCCGCCTCGATCAGATGAGGCCGGGCCGCGTCGAGTCTCCCTTCCGACGCAAGCAGCGCGCCGAGGTTCATGCGGGCCCTTGCGAGGCCAGGCATGAGCCGTACCGCCTCGTCGTATTCCGCGATCGCCTCGTCTGTTCGCCCGTCGCGCTGCGCCGAGACGGCGAGCCGGAAGTGAAGCTGGCCTTCGCTCTCCGAGAGGCCGACCCCGAACGGGTTCGCGAGACTCAGAAGACCCGCCAGGAGGCCGATGGCCGCCGCGCCTGCGATCGCTTTCGGCGAAGCGCGACGCGCCGCGTCCACGGCCCCTCCAGCGAGAAGGGCGACGAAGGGCAACGCAACCAGGCGGAAGCGCGCCGTGATGAAGAAGAGGGAGACGCCGAGGGCGAGCGCTGCGAGCCCCGCGCACAACACGCGCGACCACGCGTCGCGGCGCGCAAGCAAAACAGCGCCGGCGACGGCAAGCGCCATCAGGAACCCCATGCCGGGCAGCGGCAGCCGCAGTAGCGCGGAGTAGCGCTTCTCGAACCCGAGGAACTCGACCTGAGGTATCTCGAGGTTCGCGAAGAAGTAGAAGAGCTTCTTGCCCATGAGACAGAGCCAGCGGCCCGGCTGCTCGGCGACGAACCCCGTCGCGCGGCGCGTCCAATACGCCGAGGCCTCGGCCGCCGAGAGGCTTCGTCCCTCGGCGAAGGAGGCGGCCACAATGCCCAGCAGATCACGCTCCTCGCGAAGCCCCGGCGGACGCACGTATCCGCCGGTGGCCTCCGGGTTGTTGCCGATGTAGAGGTTGACGCCGCCGTTCACCGCCACCGGCGTCCAGGCGCCGCCGGCAAACCCGTTGTACCCGAACGTGACCGCGAGAACAGCCGCGAGGCCCGCGAGATACGCGGCCGCGCGCCGGAT
>JAGVPR010000405.1 GCA_020052115.1 Candidatus Eiseniibacteriota bacterium | reverse complement strand
GGCGGGTAGCGCAGGATCGCCCCGGCCGCGGGCCGTGGCAGCAGGAGCCGGGCACCGGGCGGTTCGACGTTGCTGCGTCGGGATCCCCTCCGTATAGTCTGGAGGCGCGGGAGTGTCCGCGCCGCCCCGGTGGAGGAGATGAACAAGACCCCAGTTCGACGTTCGGTTCGCGCCGGTCTCGCGGCGCTCATTCTGTCGGTGGCCGTCTGGAACGGCTGCGGTCAGGACGACGACTCGTCCATCCTCTTCTCGAAGAACCCCCGCACGGACACGGGCACCGGGCCCTATCCGGCGCGGCTTTCCGAAATCGCCGCGGATACGACCCTACAGGTCACGTTCAAGACGGCATCGTCGTCCGTGCTACTCGCGGGAGCGCTGCCCAGCGGATTCGCGGCGCGGCCGTACTTCAAATTCGGGACGCTCCCTGACAGCGCGGCCGTTCCTCCGGACTCGATTCTCTCGGCCACGGTCACCGTGATGGTCAAGGACCGCTACGGAGCCGACGTCGCCACGCTGACGCTTCACGAGGCTCCTTCCGCCTGGAGTCCCGACTCGCTCGACTACGCCACGTCTCCCACGGGGCCTTCGATGAGCGAATTCTCGCCCGAGGTCGCTTCCGTGGACACGACGACCCGGTTGACGGCTCCTCTGTCGCCGGCGCGCTTCGCCGAGTGGCGCCACGACGCTTCGTCGAATTTCGGGCTGCACCTGGGCTCGACGTCGCAGGACGCCCTGATCCGCCTCTACTCTGTTGCCACCGATCCCGGGGAGCAGACCCCGTCGCTGATGATCCGCTTCGTGGCGGATGCCGACACGGACTCCGTGACCGTCAAGGCGACGGCGGACGATTACGCGTTTCAACGGCCTTCTCCCCCCAGCGATCCGCAGCGGCTGGAGATCGCGGGCGGATGGGCGCTCCGCACCCTGATCCGCTTCGACAGCGATTCGCTGCGGGCGCTCATACCGGAGGGGGCGACGGTGAACCGTGCACGGCTCGTGCTGACGGTCGTGGAATCGAGCGGACTGCTGGGCACCGTGTCGCTCGCCGCCTACACCGTGACGTCCTCGTGGGGCGAGAGCGCAGCGGATTCGGTCCTCACCACCAGTTCCGCCGCTGCGACGGCGAGCTACAGCACCGGCGCGGACTCCCTCGTCTTCGAGATCGCGGGTCTCGTTCGGAACTGGATCGCGGGGAACGTGGCGAACTACGGCCTGCAGATCCGTTCGACTTCGGAGACCGTTGATCTCGCGCATCTCTCCGTTGCGAGCCGGCAGAATCCGGACGTCTCGATCCGCCCGCGGCTCGACCTCGCCTACACCCTTCCTCCCGGGGGGCGGCCATGATCCGGGCCGGCCTTCGCCGGGCGCTCTGGGTCGGGATCGCGCTCGCGTTCTGTCCGGTCCACTCCGCCCGCGCGGATTCGGTTTTCTCCATCGCCGGCCTTGGAGAATGGGTCTACCCGAGTGACGCGAGAGGCCGCGGCATGGGGGGGCTCGGCATCGCCGTTGCGGACAAGCGCAATCTCTCGCTCATGAACCCCGCCGCCGCCGGTTTCATCGAGCAGCCGTCGCTCTATTTCTCGATGTCTCCCGAGTCGCGGCGGGTCAAGGATGGAGAGCGCACGTTCCGTGACAACTCGCCCGATTTCCCGCTCCTGCGGGGCGTCGTGATCGTCCCGGGCGGGGTCCGGCTCTCCGCGGCGCTCCACCAATGGAACCACACGAACTTCGATCTCCTGGGAAACGGCCCGCCGGACACGCTCTTCGGTTCGGTGCGTCGCGTCGAGGGCCGCGGCGGCTTCACGGCGCTCTCGCTCGCGGCGGCCGTGAGGCCCGTCGCCTGGCTCTCGCTCGGCGTCGAGTCGGATTGGCCGTTCGGCTCCTACCGTGAGACCTGGCGCCGGGATTTCCCCGACAGTCTTCCGCTCCTGGACACGGTGGACGAGCTCAGGGGCACGTCGAGCTCGGAGCCGTCGTGGACCGCGGGCGTACTCGCCACGTACGGCGGCGTCTCCGGCGGGGCGTACATCCGTCCCGCGCGCGACCTGACGCTCGACGAGCGGGTGACCACGGTCATGAAGCACGTGACGAGTTCCGAGCGGACGGTGCGGCTTCCGATGGAGACCGGATTCGGCGTGACGGTGGAGCCTCGGCCCGGTCTTCGGGCCGGAGCGGAGATGGTGTTCGCGGGATGGGCGGATTTCGAGATGGACGGCGAGCCGGCTGCCGGGTACCGCGACGTGACGCGTTTCGGCGCCGGGCTCGAGTGGGTGCGGGATCCGTCGCCGCATGGTCGCTTCCTCGACCGCGTTCCGCTCCGGGTGGGGTACTTCCAGCAGCCCTGGCATTTCCGCGACGCTGAAGGAAACAGCATTGACGAGCGGTTCTTCAGTCTCGGATTGGGGATGCCCTTCAGCCGCGACAACGGCATGCTCGACGCGGCCGTCGAGTTCGGGCGCCGCGGGGATCTGGCGCGAAACGGACTCGAGGAGAGCGTCGTCCGCTTCACCGTCGGCATCAGCTACTCGCGCATGGACATGAGGGAGTTTCCGCAGTGACGCCTGCTCCGGCCCGGGCCGGCCGAGGCGCCCGGTCGTGATCCGCCTGGAAAGCGAACGAGACGAAGTCCGCCGCATCCTCGTGGATCTGATCCGGCTGGACACGACGAACCCGCCCGGAAACGAGATCCTGGCGGCGACGTACCTTCGAAACCTCCTCGGCCGCGATGGGATCGGGGGAGAGATCGTCGAATCCGCGCCGGGCCGCGCCAGCTTCATCGCCCGTCTGAAGGGTGACGGTTCGCGGGCTCCGCTCCTGCTCATGAGCCACCTCGACGTTGTTCCCGTGGAGCGCTCCGCCTGGAGCGTTGACCCGTTCGCGGCCGTGGAGAAGGACGGGTACCTCTACGGGCGGGGTACGCTCGACATCAAGAACCTCGTCGCGATGGAAGCGATGGTCATGATGCTCCTCAAGCGGAAGCGGGTGCCGCTGGCGAGAGACGTGATCTTCCTCGCAGAGGCGGATGAGGAGGCCGGCGGCCGGCACGGCATCTCCTGGCTCGTGGAGAACCACTGGGAGAAGATCCGCGCGGAGTTCGCGATCAACGAAGGTGGCGATACGTCGCTTTCCGACGGCCGGATCCTGGTCGCTTGCCAGTGCGCCGAAAAGGGCGCGGGGTGGTACAAGATCCGCTTCAAGGGGCGCGGGGGCCACGCGTCGGCGCCGCACGGCGAGAACCCGATCTACCGCGCCGCCGAAGCCGTGCGGGCGATCCGCACGCATACGTTTCCTGCCCGCCGGTCTCCGGCGGTGGAATCCTACTTCCGCGGGCTCGTCGGTGCCGGGCTCCTACCCGGGGATCTCTCCGTGGATGAGCTGTTCGACACGCCGCCGGAGAACGCCTCCGCCGCCGCCCGGGCAGTATTCTCCGACCACTGGATGAATGCGATGCTCCGCAATACGATCACGCCCACCGCGCTCGAGGCCGGCACGCAGCCGAACGTCATCCCCGCGCACGTTGATCTGACGGTGGACACGCGACGGCTTCCGGGCGTGCCGCGGGATGAGATGATCCAAGCGCTCCAGGATCTCGCGGGGCGTGAAGACGCCGAACTGACCATCATCGAAGACTCCGATGCGAACAGCTCGCCGCTGGGCACGGAACTCTGGGGGGCGATCGGGACGGCGCTGCGGAACAAGGCGCGCTCGGCTGTCCTGGCACCCTACCTCTCGACCGGAGGCACCGATTCGGGCGCCCTGCGCGCGCGCGGCGTCGTTTGCTATGGTCTTGAGCCGTCGCCGGCAGCGCCGGGGGAATTGGACCGGATCCACAGTCACGACGAGAGGATCCGGATCGAGTCGCTCTGGTGGGGAACCGAGCTTCTCTTCGACACGGTGGAAATCGTGGCCGCGGGGTGAGGACGGGGCAGAAAAGCAAGTTCCCCGCATGTTCCGTGTCTCGCTAGGAGAGTTTAACTTACCTACCAGTGAGTTAAAAGACCCCGAGAACCACGGGAACTGCAGGGAACCTAGCTTACCTTCATAACTCTTGGGCGGGCTGTGCGTCCCGCTGCCTACGATATAGACCCGCTCAAGCACGAAAAGATCCAAGCTGTAATGAGGTGCTTGATAATTCTCGGCTGCGGGCGCCCAGAGCGCATAATCAGACATCGAGCCCTGCTGTTCCGGCCATAGGAAGGCCCCCCGCGGAAACCGCAAGCCATTTGAGGCCAAACCGATGTGGGCCTGATGGCTTCCAAGGAACGCGTGAGTCGCAGGGGGCCATCTCTGATGAAATACAACTTAATCTGATGCCGAGGTCCTTCAAGTGTCAAGTTATTTTGCTGGTATCGCCCGGCGATTCGCCGAGGCGCGGGCCGGCCACGGCCGGAAAGGCGTCGCAACGTGGCCGAGCGGCTACGAGCGGTGAACATTTGACACGGTCCAGAGAAGAATCGTCATAGTGTGTTCTCGGGTCGCCGCCGCCTTCACGGGGGTGGCGGCGCGCGCCCAAAGATGCCGCCGCGCCTGTCCGCGCCCGGGAGGTCTTGAGCCCCGATGTCTTTGCCCGAAAAGCCGGTTGCCCTTCTGGTGGACAAGGAGGGCGACGAGACGATCGCCCTCAGGGAGTTCCTCGACGAACTGGGTCTGGAGGTCCGCTGGGCCAAGGATGGAGAGACGGCCTACAACATCCTGGACTCCGAGAGGGTGGACGTTCTCATCTGCGAGTTGCGAATCCAGCGCATTGACAGCATGAGGCTCCTTCGGGTGGCGCGGGAGCGGAACCCTGAGGTTTGCGCCGTCCTTCTGGCCACCCACGGGGAGATTGATCTGGCGACCGAGGCCATGCGCCAGGGGGCGTACGACTTCCAGCTCAAGCCGATCAACTACCCGAAGCTCGCGGCCGTCATCCACCGCGGAATCTCGCACCAGCGCGTCGTGGACCGTGTCTCGGTCATGGAAGAGCGGCTGGATCGGAAGTTCGGTATCTCGGGCCTGATCGGCAACACGCCGGAGATCGCCGCGCTCGCGAGCCGGATCCGGCAGATCGCGCCGACGAGTGCGAGCGTGCTCATCACGGGGGAGACCGGCACCGGAAAGGAACTCATCGCGCAGGCCATCCACCACCAGTCCCGGCGACGCGACGAGGCGCTCGTGAAGCTCAACTGCGCGGCCCTCGCCGAGGGCGTGGTCGAGAGCGAGCTCTTCGGGCACGAGCGCGGCGCTTTCACCGGAGCGGTGGAACAGCGGCGGGGCCGCTTCGAGCTGGCCGACGGTGGAACCCTGTTCCTCGACGAGATCGCGGAGCTGTCGCTGCGCATCCAGGCGAAGCTCCTTCACGTGCTCCAGGGCGGCGAGTTCGAGCGGGTCGGAGGGCACGAGACGCTGCGGGCCGACACCCGGGTCATCTGCGCCACGAACCGTGATCTCCGCGTCGAGACGACCGAGCGCCGTTTCCGCGAGGATCTCTACTTCCGCCTGAATGTCGTCTCGATCCATCTGCCGCCGCTTCGCGAACGGCGGGCGGACATCCCGCTTCTCGTGCGAGCGTTCCTTGACGAATTCAATCGGAAGCACGGCCGGAAGGTCACGGGCGTCACGCGCGGTGCACTGCGGGAGCTGGTCGCGTACGACTGGCCCGGCAACGTGCGCGAGCTGAGAAACGTCCTCGAAGGCGTGGTCGTCTTCACCGAGGAGGCGCGGCCGCTCGACGTGGCGGATCTACCGGCCGATCTCACCTCGAGCGCCGTCGGTACGGTGACGCTCGGAATCACGGTGGGGATGACGATGGCCGAGATCGAGCGGCGCGCGATTCAGGCAACCCTCCGCCAGGCCGGCGGCGAAAAGAAACAGGCGGCGGCGGTCCTCGGCATCGGGCTGCGAACGCTCTACCGCAAGATCAAGGAATACGGCGTCGGTTAGGGCGACGGCGACCGAGCCCCTCATCGAACGACGACGAGCTTCCTCGAAAGTTCCTGCTTCGAAGCGCCCTCGAAGGTCGCCTGATAGAAGTAGACGCCCGCCGGTACGAGATCCCCGTGGCCGTTTCGTCCGTCCCATGTCACCGTGTGCGCGCCGGATGCCACCTCCTCGTTCATCAACTCGCGCACGAGCCGCCCCGTCGCATCGAAGAGCCGGAGAGCGATCCGCGTGCGCGCCTCGCCGGACGGAACCTCGAAGGTGATCGCGGTGAACGGAGCCACCGGATTTGGGCGGTTCTGCCAGAGGACCGGTCCGGGAAGCGCGCCATCCGTGTTCGGGACGCCGACGCCGCTGGCGGGTTGTCCGAGCCAGCCGGTCCCGGCCGGATTGAGGCGGAACATCGTCCAGGCGCGCGCCTGGACCGAGGTCGGCGCATTCGCAAGATCGAGCACGTAGATGTTCCTGTCGCCGCTGTAGGCGATGATGTCGTTGCTGCCGTCCAGGTCGAGGTCCGCGATCGCCGCCGACCCGCAGATCTCCGCCGCGGCCACGAACGGGAAGCCCGAGATGACCGTGCCGTCCTGATCGAGGGCGTACACGCGTCCGAGCCGGTCGGGGATGACGATTTCGAGCTGCGAGTCCGCATCCAGGTTGCCGACCGTGGGGGACTGCATGACGTGGGCCGTACCGCCGCCGAGATCCACGGGGAACCCGGGCAGAACGGCGGCATTGTTCGCCTGCCACGCGTACACCTTGCCGTCCGCCGAGCCTATGACGATGTCGAGATCGCCGTCGGCGTCGAGGTCCGCCACGGCGGCGGAAGACATGAAGTCCGTGTTGAGGCTGAGGCTCTTGGGCCAGCCGCTCAGCATCACGCCGTTGCGCCCGTAGACGCGCACGGTCGTTGTCGTGGCCACGACGATCTCCGGCAGGTTGTCGTTGTTCACATCCGCCAGAGCCGGAGACGACGTGGACGGTCCGCCGAGCACGGCCGGGAACCCGGCCACGCTCGTTCCGTCGCCGTTCAGTACGTACATCTTCGTCTGCGAGGTGTCGCCCGACTGGAGCCGCTCGGTCGCGACGATTTCCATCAAGCCGTCGCCGTCAACGTCGCCCAGGGCCGGGGATCCATAGGTGTAGTCCCCGCTCATGACGAAGAACACGCCATCGGTCGCCGGGTTCGAGTCGCCGTCGCGCACTTCGGTCCCGTCGGCGTGCCAGGCGCAGATCTTCGCATCGCCGCTCACGACGACGATCTCCATCGCCCCGTCGCGGTCAATGTCGCCGAAGGCCGGGCTCGACCACGGATTGTGGCCGATCGCCTTCGGCCAGCCGGAGCGCAGCTGCCCGGTGGCATTCCAGACGTAGATCTTCTCGTCGCCCGCCGTGTCGGTCTCCCACGAGTGCGCGGCGATGTCGAGCACGCCGTTGTGGTCCAAATCGGCGATAGCGGGCGAGCTCCAGAACTTGTTACCGAGGGAGCTGAAGACACCGAGAGTGATCGCCGTCGAGTCGCCGTCAATGAACTCGGTGCCGTCGGCCCGGAACGCGAACATGTTCCCGGAGCCGACGATGATCTCCGGGGTCGTGTTGTTGTCCAGGTCCACGATCTTCGGCCCCGTGCTCGCCACCTGCATGTCCGTGACGACCGGCCAGCCGGCCAGCTGGGGCGGCGAGGTCGAGGCCGCCGCCGTCGCCGACTGCGGGCTCTGGTTGCCCGAAGAGTCCATGGCGGCGACGCGGTAATAGAAGCGTGCGAGGGGTGGCAGGGATTCGTTAACGAAGATCGCGCTCTTGTCGAGCAGCGAGCCGTTGATGCGAGCGAACGGACCGCCCTCCGAGGCCGAGCGGTACACATGGTAACCGGCGAGATCCGCCGCCGCTGATTTGGTCCACATGAGGGTGATCGAGCTGGTCGCACCCGTCGCTGCGAGCCCGGTGGGCGCCGATGGTGCCGAGAGATCCAGGGCGCGCGTAAAGAGCGTCGCGAAGGTGTCGGTCACCGTGACCTCGAACGCAGGCTGCGGGACCGATGTCGTGAAGCGGAACGCCGTCCCTGAGGCCGATGTCGTGGCAGGGACTGTGCCGAAGGCCGACTGGCTCGTGATCATGACGACACCGCCGCCGACGGCCGCGAGCGTCGCACGCACCTGCTCGGCCGCCCCCGCTCCGTCGTTGCGGAGCGAGAGGATCAGATCCACGGTCTCGCCGGGGTCGGCCTGGCCGTTGCCGTCTCCGCCGGGCGGTCCGTCGTTGATCGTCAGCCCGTACACGCCGAGTTCCGGCGCCGTCACGAGAAGATCGAACGTGTCGGTCCATGTCTTGCCCGGAGCGGTGGCGACCACCTCGAAGCGGATCTCGTGGCGGTCCGGGGTCGAGCGCGACAAATCCACGACGAAGACATCGCCTGTGGCCGACTCGCCCCAGACGATCGAGCCGTACGTTGACGTCGAGTCCGCGATGGACGCGTACGGATCAGTGGTGCGGAGCACCGCGGTGACCCCCGTCGCCGTCACGCCGCCCGTGTTCGCCAGGGTGATCGCGAGGCTCACCTGCTCACCCGCGTCCGCCTGTCCGTTCGGGAGCATCATCTGCGAGGTCTTCGGTGCCGGCCCGTCCGACGTGATCGCGACGTTCGAGACGTGCAGGAAGGCCTGGGCGCTCGAAACCGCGGTGGCGGTTCCCTGATAGGGACGGCGATCGCGCCGGAACGCGGAGACCTTGAAGGTGCCGGGGGTGTGAGCCGTCCATGCGAAGGAGGCGTTCCCCGAGGCGTTCGTGTAGGCCGTCATGTAGGCGTCGGTCCCCTTGTCCAGACAGACGAAAACCGACTCGACAGGCGCGCTCTGGTATTCCACATGCACGTTGTAGCTCGGCGCCCCGATCGTGAACTGCGAGGAATGCGTCACGGCGAGCGTGCCGGGATCCGCGATGTAGGCGGGCAGCGTCGGATCGCCGAGGAGGATCAACGAGAACTGGTTGAAGCGGTACCCGTTGTCCCCCCGCTCCGCGTCCACGATCATCGGGATCTTCGCCAGGCTCAGACAGCGGCCCAGCTCGCGGATGCCGTTCTGGAAGACGGCCTGGTAGAAACCGTCCTCGTAGTAGAGCGAGATCGTCGGCAGATCGAGGTCGGTGGCTCCGAGGAAGGCGACCGCGCCCCCCGTGGGGTTCCGCAGCATGTGCTCGCCGATGCACGAATAGTGGACGGCCGCTGACGAGCAGTTCATCGCGTAGAGGACGCAATACTTCGGGCCGTTCGTGAACGCGTCGGCATCCGCGTTGTAGAGGTTCCCGGCGCCGACCGACATGTTGTACTTGAACCCGTGCCCGATGTGGTGGACCCAGCCGTATCCCGACTGGATCGCATCAATGGCCGCCTGCCGCGACTCCGGGACCGACCCCGGATACGCCGTGTAGTTCTCGAACATCTTGGTCACGTTCATCGTCGTGACGTGAGCCGCGAGCATGTTGGCGAGGCTGGCGCCATCGAGATAGACCGGCTGTCCTTGCTCCCACCCGGAGGGCGACAGGACCTCGGCCAGGTAGATCAGCTTGTTGAGATACGCCGCCGGCGGCGTCAGCCAGTAGTTCTCGAGCTTGTCAACGACCGCCTGCGCCTCGGCGAGCGTGGTCACGGGGACCCTGCCGACGTAGATCTCCGGGTAGAAGTCCACTTCGTCGCCGGGGACGGGGATCTGGTTCACGACGCGGTCCGGCTCCCCGAAATAGGAGTCGCCGTTCGCGTTCCAGTTGCCGTCGAGGCAGGAGTAGTACATGTCGGTTGCGACGAACTGTCCGGCCGGGTCGTAGAGCTGCGAGCGGATGAAGCGAACCGGGAGGATCTCCGTGTCCGCTCCCATCAGCGCCCAGCGCGTGCCCCAAAGCGTGTAGGCGTCGCGCAGGAAGTGGCGGATACGCTCCGGGAGGTCGGTGCCGTCCGGGTAGTTCGACTCGATCCAAGACACGGTCCGGACGACGGCGGAGCGGCCGAAGCGCGTTCGCAGGTCGGCCAGCTCCTGGAATGCCGGCGTCATCTCGTCGTTCGTGATGATCACGAATTCGACCGGGCTGCCGTCGAGCGAGGGCAGATCGGTCGGCGCGAAGCCGCCGGGGGGGCCGAGCCGGAGGGCCTTCGCACTGACCTGATAATCGGGGGCGTTCGCGACCAAGGACGCGAGGAGCGCGCGAGTCTCCTCCTCGGCGGCCGGATCGGGGAACTGCGTCGTCAGCGGCATGTCCGTGGCAGGGGCGAGCCACAGGTGAATCGTGCCGCCCTCGACATGCACGTCCATCGCTTCGGCTGCGCCCGCGGTTCTCTCGGCGGCCGGGGCAAACGGCGTCTCGATGAAACGCGCCACGCGGGCCCCGCGGAAGAAACCATCGCCGATGTACTCGAAGGAAATGTTCTTCGAGCCATCGCCCTCGAACTCGAAACGGCCGACGGTGCGGTCATGGGGGATCAAGACCGACACCGAGCGGCACGGCGGCTCGGTCGGCGGCCAGGCGGCCGCTTCCGCGGCGGCAACTTGCCGGGCAGGGATGAGCGCTATCAAAACGGAGGCCAAAGCGAATGCAGTTCGGGCCGACGAGCTGCGAAGCATGAGAAACCCCCTCCGTCGGGATGAACGCAACCAATCCATGAAGCGCCCGACCCCGGCGGTCGTCTGTGTGTGGCGGGATTGAAAAAAGCCCGGCCGCTTCTCGCGGCCGGGCCTCGAATCAAATCAGCAGTCGTTCGGCGTCGGCCCCGGGGTCTCCTCGACTACCGAGACGCTCGCTGCGCTGACCGCAGCGGCGCCTTCCTACCGGTAGAGCGACTTGATCGATCCCCAGGTTCCCTGGTTCACCGGGATGGGCGAGTTGCAGTAGAACTGTCCGTCCCAGGCTTCGATGTAACCGGGCGGCAGCGTCACACGATTCGACAAGCCGCCGAAAGTCTTCCAGCCGTTCTCCTGGCAGTTCGGCAGGTTATCGAAGCGGGTGCCGCCGGTCCAGTTGAAGTCGCCGCCGAAACTGCCGATTCCGGTCGCATAGCGGATGCGGACGAAGCTGGCGTACGGCCCGCCGATGAGAACCAGCGTCCCCTCAAGGAACGTCCCAGGGGCGGCCCAGTCGGCGTTCTTGAGCGGATCCTCGAAGACGCGGATCTGTCCGCCGCTCCAAGTCGTCCGGTAGTTGCCGCCGCCCATGTTGACCACGGTTGCGATGCTCAGGTTGTCAATCACGACGGTGTATTCGTTCGTCGCCGTGTCCACCGGGAAGCACGGATCCGGCTGAACGACATCGAAGAGCGCCCTGCACACGCCGCCCGTTCCTACCGTGTTGTCGGGGCCGCTGAGCTGGAGGAATCCGTACCAGTCGAAGAAGCTCTCGGGCTGGCCGTATGCCAGCGGCGCCATAACGACTATCGCGACGACGCTCAGTGTAGTAAGGAGTCGCCTCATGGGTGCTGTCCCTCCCGACTTGCCAGCAAGTGTGTATGACCGAATGACGGCACGCTCCATTACCGATACTGGGACTTGATGGCGCCCCAGGTCCTTTCCTGCACCGGGGTGACGACGAGCGCGATCTCACCGTCAACCCACAGATCGTAACCCGGCGGCACAGGGCCCATGTTCGGCCCGGCGGTGCCGGCGAAGATGTAACCGTGAATCTGATTCCCGAGCTCGCTCAGGTGCGTGCCGCCCATGAAATCGAAGTACCCGTCGTACGAGCCGAGCTGGAACACGGTGTTGTAATACATCTGGAACAGATTGAACACGCCGCTCAGATAGATCGTGCCGTCAATGAAGGTCCAAGGCGACGTCGCGTTCGGCGGCGTACCGACGCCGAAGTTCCCGTTGCGAAGGGGATCCTCGTACATGACCACGCGGCCGTTGTCGTAGAACACGTGGAGGTTCCCGTCGCCTTCATCGATCTGACCCTGCGACTCGAAGTCCGTCAGGTAGATCGTGTACTCGTTCACGGCCGGAGTCCACGACAGGATGCCGGTGTCCACGCCATCCACGAATCCGACCACGAAGTAAAAGTCGCCGAGGTTGCTCGGAGGAAATCCGCCCGTTTCCCAGGCCGCGCCGTAGTAGTCGATGAGTGGCGGCTGGGCGAGCGCCGTGCCGAAAGACATGATGCCGATGACTGCAAGGAGAGTGACGGTAGCGCCCTTCATGGAGAGCCTCCTTAAGCCAGACCGTCGTGTGACCGAACCCGCTGCTGTCACGTGAATGAACGCCCCAGGCTCAAGTCACCGCCGCCGAAGCGCGAACATGCAGTTCTCCGGCGGGAAGCCATGTCCTGAAGTGCGGCGTTAGGATAGCAGGAAATGGCCTCTGTGTCCAGAACCAACGCACCTCGATTCAGTTGAGGCGCGGCATTTGAACGGATTACACGATCCGATTCGCCGTAATATCCCGCGCGCCCGCCCTAGCCTCTCCTGCTGCGGCACCCTCTCTGGACGCGCAAGCCGGCCCACCCCAGAAGCGGCACGGCCAGCAGCATGAGCGAGGAGGGCTCCGGAACCAGGGGCCCCTCGATCGCGCCGTCCACTTTGCGCGGGTAGCCTTCCGGCGTCAGGGCCCGGCTCGTGGCGCCGCCGAACGTGAAGGCATTCTGCGACGCGAAGTACGGGGCTGCCAGCCCGCCGGTGATCACGACGTCTCCGCCGAAGTTGCCGAGACCTTCGCCGTCGTTCCAGTAGAACTCGAAGTTCGCGAACTCACCGAGGAGCCACGGCGTCCCGTCATCGAACCCCGCCGGGTCCGCCTGGCCGTTGCCCGGCACGGCGTCGTAGTTCGCGTTGTTCACCGCGTCCTCGTAGATCCTGAACGTGCCGCCCGAGTACTGAACAAGGGCCGAGCCGCCGCCGACGTCCACGCCCGCCGCGCCGACGAGGTCCGCGATCGCCCACGTGTAGTACATGAGCGGGTTCTGGAACGGGAAGAAGAAGGTGTCCACCGTCCCGACCCCCGACAGCACGCTGCCGGCGGTTCCGAAGGGCGTGGTTTCGTAGACGAAGCCTTGGTAGTCGAGGATGCCGAGGATGGGAGAAGCCTGGGCCGCCGGAACCGCCGCCGCGATGCAGCCGAGGGCGATCAGCGCTCGCACCAGCGGCCGCGCGCGGGGCCCGGACATCGCAGTCTCCATTCGAATGCGCATTACTGTGATCACTGGAAACATCCTCCTTACTAAGACGGATACAAACGTCAACATATCCGCCGGGTCTGGGCGATGCGCAAGGAGAGGTTGCGTCGGGTGTCTCGAGGGGGGCTTCCGGAACAATTCTAGCAGCATGTCACCCCCGCCGCCAAGGGAAGATCCCATTCTCGTCCTGGTTTCAAGTTGACCGGAGGTGAACGAATCCCCCTTTTCGCACGTTTCCCTGGATCCTGCTCGCCTCCGAAGATCCGCGAGGCCACAGGGATCATGGGGGCGTGAAATACCTGGACAACCGCGGGCGCGGCCGGAGTAACAGACCGCTAACTCTTTCTAAATCACGAGTTGACTCGCTCCCCTGCCCACGGTTAGAATTCCCGAAAGCTCACACGGCACAACATGACCAGGCGTCTTGACCGTTGCCGCGAGCTGTCGCCTCCGGGAGAGCGACACACTAGCGTATTAGGCTCCCTGGCCTGGATCCCGCCGGGCGGACCGTCGAGGCGGGCGCGGGTACTTTCCTGGTCTGCTCTGTGGCTTACCCTCTGCCTGCCGGCCCGAGATCCACGGTGTCCTGCTTCCAGGAAGCTCATCGCGAAAAATGATCGTCCGAATGCACCTATCGGCCGAAGTTTGAGCATGTGAAGCTCGCGGCGATCCGGCCGTGAGGGAGACCCCATGGCGACTCGGAACCGACTCCAGAGGCTCGCGCTTCTCCTCATTGACATGGCGCTGATCAATGCCGCCGTGCTGCTGGCCTTTGCCCTGCGTTTTCTGGACGACGGCATTCCGACCCGGTACTGGCTGGCCTATCTCCGCCATGCCCCGTTCCTTACCATCGTCTCCCTGGCCGTCATGTACGCGTTCGGAGTCAACCGCACCATCTGGCGCTACGCCTCCACGCGCACGATCTCGTCAATCGTTCAGGCGACGTCGGTGTCCACGGTGCTCCTGGCCGCATGGAACATGGTGGCGAGCGGACAGCCCTTCCCGAGGAGCGTTCTGGCGCTCACGTGGATGAGCCAGATCTTCCTGATCGGTGGGAGCCGGCTGCTCTGGCGGCTCTACAAGGAACAGGGGCTTCCGAGGCCGCACAAGCGGGTTCATCGCGTGCTCATCGCGGGCGCGGGCGACGCGGGCGAGATGCTCGCGCGCGAGATGAGCCGCAACCGCGGCGAGTCCAGGGCGATCGGTTTCGTGGACGACAATCCGTTGAAGCAGGGAACGGCGGTGGATCGCGTTCGGGTCCTCGGCACGACCTTCGACATCCCGTGGATCCTCCGCGAGAAGAAGGTGGACGAGGTCATCATCGCCGCGCCGTCGGCGCCCGCGCGCCTGGTGCGCGACATCGTTCGGTGCTGCGAAGAGGCGAATGTCCGCTGCCGGACGCTTCCCGATCTGGACCACTTCATGAAGGGCTCGGCGGCCCTCGTTCAGGTGCGAGACATCGAGCTCGAGGACCTTCTCGGCCGCGAACAGGTCCCGATGGACATGCAGGGCGTCTCCGAGTTCTTGAGCGGTCGCGTCGTGCTGGTGACGGGAGCCGGCGGCAGCATCGGTTCCGAACTCTGCCGCCAGATCGCTCCGTTCCAGCCGCGCCGCATCATCATGCTCGACCACTGCGAAAACCGGCTTTGCTACTCCCAGCTCGAGCTGGCCGCGCAGGCTCCCGCCCTGGCCGTCACGACGGTCGTGGGAGACATCAAGGACGCCGTCGGCATGGAGAGGCTGTTCCAGAAGGAACGGCCCGACGTGGTCTTCCACGCGGCGGCGCACAAGCACGTGAACTTCTTGGAGAACTCTCCCCGCGAGGCGGTGCTCAACAACATCATCGGGACGCGCAACGTGGCCGAGGCGGCGGAGAGGGCGCGCGTCGGCCACTTCGTCTTCATCTCCACCGACAAGGCGGTCAATCCGTCGAGCGTCATGGGCGCGTCCAAGCGGGCGTGCGAGATGCTCGTTCAGTGCATCTCGCGCCATGGGATCACCAGCTTCGTCTCCGTCCGGTTCGGAAACGTCCTCGGCAGCGACGGCAGCGTCGTCCCGATCTTCCGCAGGCAGATCGCTCGCGGCGGGCCCGTGACGGTGACCCATCCGGACGCGCGTCGCTACTTCATGACCGTTTCCGAAGCGGCGCGGCTCGTCGTCCAGGCCGGAGCGCTCGGGCGCGCGGGGCAGGTTTACGTCCTCGACATGGGCGAGCAGCTGCGTGTGCTCGACGTGGCCAGGCAGTTGATCCGGCTGTCCGGTCTCATCGAGGGCCGCGACATGGAGATCCGCTACACGGGCCTGCGGCCGGGAGAGAAGCTGGAAGAGGAGCTGCTGACGCGCGAGGAACGTTCCCGGGTCACCGAGCACAGGCGGATCTACGTCTGGGACGCAGGGGCCGCGGACGAGCGTGAGCTTCGGACGCACATTGATGCGCTTTTCGAGGCGGCCGTGGATGGCGAGACCGAGACGATTCGCGCGGCGCTGCAGGCCCTGGTGCCGGAGTACGGACCGGTGCGCGATGCGCTCCCGGTGACCTCGAGCGCGGACACGGAGCCGGTCCGGCGGAAGCCTCTCTCGGTTCCCGTGGCGGTTGTCAGCGACGGGGCGCTGCCGTCCTGGAAGCGCACGCTCGACATCGCCGTCGGGAGCTTGACGCTTGCGGTCGCCGTGCCCGTGGCCGGGGTCATCGTCCTCGCGAAGCTGTGCACCGGCGCGACGCCGATCTTCGCGCGCGAGGAGCGTGTGGGGGTGAACCGCCGTCTGATTGAGAGCCGTCGCCGGGCCGAGACCCAGATGCCGATAGATCGCCGCCGCCGCGAGCGCCGGAACCGCCGCTTGCCCGGGAAGCCGTTCGTCTGCTGGAGGTTCGCCGTCGCCCCCGAGCGGCGCAAAGGCGTCTCCGGGCACGTGGACTTCCTCGTTCGCAACTACCGGCTGGACAAGCTCCCGTATCTGCTTTCCGTCGTGAAGGGCGACATGAGCCTCGTCGGACCGAAAGCCGAGAAGCTCTCGGTGGTTCAGAGTCTTCGCTGGGAAAGCGGTGTCTACGCCGAGCGCTTCCTTGTCGTTCCCGGCCTGACGGGACCCGCTCAGGCGATCGGATGTCCCGACCACCACCAGGAAGGATTCTCACGCCGCGTGGAGTATGATCTCTTCTACGTCCACCATCGCTCCCTGAGCCTGGATGTGCGGATGCTGGTCCGGACGCTGCCGGTTCTCCTGGCGGGGCGCCGCAGGACGAGCAATGCGTGGCGGGGGCAGAACTCGCTGGTGGATGGTGCGATGCCGGGCACGGGAGGCTTGAGGAACTGACGAGAGCTGCCGATCCATTCTCATGGAGGTGTCGCGTGAAGCGGGGCGCGTTGTGGGCCGTCTTGATGGCGGCCACGGTTCTTTTTGGAGCGGCGTCCGTCTCCGCCCAGAACGAGTACATCGTCGGAGCGGACGATGTGCTGAACGTATCGGTCTGGCAGAGGGATGATCTCAGCCGCACCGTGGCGGTTCGCGCCACCGGCAGAATCACCTTCCCGCCGGTGGGCGAGATCCAGGCGGCCGGGCTGAGCACTTCGCAGCTCGCGCAGCGGATCGAAGACGAACTCTATGCCTACACGCGGCAGCGGCCCGAGGTTACGGTGGCGGTCGTCGCTTTCAACAGTCGAAAGGTCTTCATCACCGGACAGGTCGCGCAGCCGGGCCGCTACGTATTCGAGCAGATCCCCAGTCTCCCCGAGGTTCTGGGCATCGCCGGGGGCGCGATGCCGGGGGCTCAGCTCTCGGACGTGCGGATCGTGCGCACCTCGGGCGGTGTGGCGCAGAGCATCCGTGTGGACCTTCAGGGCTACCTGCACGGGAGCCAGGCGGGGTCGCTGCCGGAACTGCTCCCCGGGGATCTCATCTACGTCCCCGGATCGTTCGGGAATGCGCAGGCCGCTGCGATGGCGGGTGAGGGCATGGTCGCCTACGTCTTCGGCCAGGTCGCGCGTCCCGGAGCCTATCCCGTGAGCGGAGAGGCGGATATTGTGGAGGTCTTGGCCATGGCCGGGGGCACGACGCCCGTGGCGAACCTCCGGAAGGTGCAGGTGCTGACGCACGACGCCGGCGCGGCCGTCGTGGCCGATGTTGACGTGGAAGCCTATCTACAACGGGGCGCGGCGGCGGGAGGTTTTCCCGTGCGCGCCGGGGACACGATCAATGTCCCTTCGCGACAGCCGGGAACCGTGGGGAAAGCCTGGGCGTACACGGGGCAGTTCCTGGGACTGTCGAGGGACCTACTGAACGCCGTGCTGATCGGCGACTACCTGAAGAATCGCTAGTGGGGGCGTAGCGCCCCGGGCGGGAGCATGCTATCCGTGAAGCAGAAGAGCGTTGATCTTCGGCGGTATCTGTACGTTCTCAACAAGCGGAAGTGGTTTCTCGTCATTCCGTTCGTCGCAGCGGTCGCCGCCGGGACGGTCGGATCGTTCCTCGTCAAGCCGATGTACCGCTGCACGACGGCCATCATGTGGGACTTCGGCCAGCCGCTCTCCCGCCCGCTCGAGGAGATCGTGGCGCGCCCCTCCGCAGAGGTGCAGCTGGCGCGGCTCCACAACGAGATGCAGAGCACCGAGTTTCTCCGGAAGATCATCATCGCCACCGGCCTCGACAAGAATCCCAGCTCCGTCGCGTGGGCGCAGACTCAGCAGAAGAAGTACCCGGACATGACGATCGCGGAGCTGACCGAGCTTCGCAATGTGCAGCTTCTGCGCAGCCTGATCAGGGCCGACGGGCGCGGCGGGAACGTCTTCCGGATCATCGTGGACTTCCCGGATCCGAAGACGGCGCGCTCGATCGCGCAGAGCATCGCCAACGGGTTCATGGACGCGGCGCGCAGCTCTCAATTAGATCAGGTTCGCGCCGCCCAGGAGTTCTCGATCGAGCAGCGGACGCTCTACAAGGAGAAGCTCGCCGAGTCGGAGAGGAATCTCGAAGAGTTCCAGCGGCAGTCGCTCACGACCGAGATGTCGTCGCCGGGGCTGGACAGGTTGAGTCTCCCGCGCGTGGAGTCGCTGAAGGATGAAGCCGGGATCGCGGTCTCGGATGCGCGCACCCGCCGCGACGGGTATCTCGAAGGGGCGCGGCTTCTCTCGCTTCGAGCCGCCGAGCTGACGTCGCTGACGAGCGCGGCGCTCGACCACGGCCGCGCGCAGATCG
>JAGVPR010000383.1 GCA_020052115.1 Candidatus Eiseniibacteriota bacterium | reverse complement strand
GGGGCGCCGATCATCCAGGTGGACGAGCCCGCATGGGGCCGCGAGCCATCGGATTCCGCGCTCGTCGTCGAGGCGCTGGGGCGCGTCTTCGGCGCCGTCAAGAAGGCGAAGCGCGCGGTGCAGGTCTCCTTCGGCGCGCTGGAGGCATCCATCGGCGCGCTGGCCGAGGCCCCGGTGGACATCGCCGGACTGGATTTCATTGACGGGCGCCGCGATCTCTCCCGTCTCGGTGTCTTCCGAAAAACGGACAAGGCGCTCTCCCTGGGGCTCTTCGATGCGCGGGGCACGCGTCTCGAGGATGAGGCCGACGTGCTGGATGTCCTGCGCGCCCTCCCCGACGCGGTCGGTCCGCGCGATGTCTATCTCACCACGAATTGCGGGCTCGAATTCCTGCCGCGTGACCGCGCACAGCGGAAGCTCGCCCACATGGTCGCCGTCGCCCGCCGGGCGAAGGAGGTGCTCGCGTGATTCTGCCGACGACGTCCGTAGGGAGCTTTCCGAAGCCCGATTATCTGACGAAGGCCCGCGCCAAGGCGGCGCGCGGCCAGATGGATCGCGCCGAGCTGCGCGCGCTCGAGGATCGCGCCACGCGCGAGGCGATCGCGATGCAGGAGGAACTCGGAATCGATGTCCTCGTGGACGGCGAGATGTATCGCGGCGACATGGTCGCCTACTTCGCCGAGCACATCGAGGGGATGATCGAGGGCGGCCTCGTTCGCTCCTACGGCAACCGGTACTACCGGAAACCGATCGTCACCGGCGCGCTGCGCCGGACGGCGCCGATCACGATCGAGCGATTCCGATTCGCGCAGGCGCTCACGCCGAAGCCGGTCAAGGCGATCCTCACGGGTCCCTACACGATGATGGACTGGTCGTTCAACGAGCATTACCGCGATCGCGCAGCTCTCACGATGGCGTTCGCGGAGCTGATCCACGGCGAGGTGGCGGACCTCGAGGCGGCCGGCGCGCGGTACATCCAGGTGGACGAGCCGGCGATCTCGACGCGCCCGGAGGAGATCGGTCTTGCGATCGAAGCGATGGGGGTGGTGACGCGCGGCATCAAGGCGAAGACCCTCACCCACATCTGCTACGGGCGCTTCGAGGATATCTACCCGAGAATGCTCGAGATCCCCGTGGACCAGATAGACCTCGAGATGTCGAACTCGGGGTTCGACATGATCGAGATGATGAAGAAGCACCCGTTCACGAAGGAGATAGGACTCGGCGTCGTGGACTCGCACAGCCACGTCGTGGAGAGCGCGGATCTGGTGGCCGAGCGGATCGTCGCCGCCGCGCGCGTGATCCCGATCGAGAAGATCTACGTGGATCCCGACTGCGGCATGAAGACCCGCACCTGGGACGAGACCCGTGGCAAGCTCCAGGCGATCGTCGAAGGCGCGCGGAAGGCGCGCCGGCAGCTGGGGGTTTCGGTCGCATGAGCGCCCAACTCAACGCTTCCAAGCGGAAGGTGGCGATCGAAGATCTCCTCCTCGTCACGACGTATCGCTGTAATTCACGATGCGTCATGTGCCACATCTGGATGGACGATCCGGACTGGAAGCAGGAGTTGAAGCCCGGGGAGCTGGCGGGCAACCTGCCGGCATCGCTCGGCGACATCAACATCTCCGGCGGCGAGCCGTTCTTGCGCACCGATATCCCCGAGTTCTACTCCGTCTGCCGCGAGAACTGCCCGAAGGCGCACGTCGTCATCTCGACGAATGGGCTTCTGACCGACCGGATTCTCGAGCAGACGAAGCGCATGTTCCAGGTGGACCGGAAGATCGCGTACGGGATCTCCCTCGACGGACTCGATGAGATGCACGATCAGATGCGGGGAATTCCGGGCGGGTTCAAGAAGGGGATAGACACGGTCCGCGCCTTGAAGGGGATCGGCGTCCACGACATCCGCATCGCCTTCACGGTCACCTCGTCCAACTTCCAGCACCTCGGGAAGGTCTACGACCTGGCTCGGAAGGAGGGCGTGCAGTTCACGGCCGCCGTCGCCCACGACTCCGATCACTACTTCAAGATCCGCGGCAATGCGCTGCCGATGGTCGAGGAGGTGGCGCCGCACTTCGACCGGATCGTGCACGACGAGATGCGGACGATGAACCCGCGACGCTGGTTCCGAGGCTACTTCTTCGACGGCCTGAAGGAGTACGTCGGCACTCGGGAGCGGCGGCTGCCGTGCTCGGCCGGCCGGCTTTCGGCGATGGTGGATCCGTATGGAAACGTCTTCTCGTGCAACATCATGAACTGGAAGATGGGCAACATCCGCGAGAAGTCGCTCGGCGAGATCCTGCTTTCCGAACGAGGCGCCGAGGTCCAGAAGGACGCCGCCGCGTGCACCGCGTGCTGGATGGTCTGCACCGCGCGTACCGCTTTGAAGAGCTATCCGTTCAAGGTCGGAAGCTGGGTCATCCGCCACAAGCTCATGGCGCACCTCTCGCCGTCGCCGGCCGTGCCGGAGCGAAACGGCGGGGCCCCTGCCGCTGAGCCGGAGAGCGGCCTCGTCGGAATCGGTCCCTCGCCCAAGACGGCGGAAAAGCGGTAGAGTCGTCGCCGCGGCCGGCGCCGTGTGGGCCCCGGCATCTGGGAAAGGGCGGCGATGATCAATTCACTCCGTCAACTTCTCTTCGCGGCGTTCGTGGCTTCCATGTCCGGCGCGGCTCACGCCGGGGCGCCGTCCGACACCGTCACGGTCTCCATCTTTCGCGGCGCTATGGTCCACTTCCACGCCGACTCCTCCGCGAAGTACCTCGCTCCCGGGCCTTCGGTCGAGGACAACGGCCGCGTCACGCGCTCGGAGGCGGCCCTTCCCGAGCTGCCGGGTCCGTGCCGTATCCGCGCGCTCCTCACGCTGCATCCGATCCCGAAGGACGACCGCAACGTCCACGATCGTTGGGACCGCGCGGGGAACATCCGGCTCGCCATGGAGGGCGCGCCCGACCTCGAGGTCGTGCGATTCATGACCTCCTACGGCGGACGCACGGACCATGAGGTGGACGTCTCGGATCTGGCGCCGCTGCTTCGAGGCCGGCGCACGATTCGCGCCTTCGTGGATACGTGGGTGAGCCCGGGATGGCGCGTGGATCTCTCGCTCCGCTACGAGCCGGATTCCACCTACGATGCGCCCGTGTGGGCGAAGCCGGTCTTCTACGCCGACTCGTTCAATCGCAAGGAGAACGAGGGAGGCGTCGAGGTGCCGCTGGAGGTGCCGCCCGGGCTCGCTCGCGTCGTGCTTCGCTACTTCTCGACAGGCCACTGCACCGACGGCAAGGACGAGGACGAGTTCGTCTCGAAGGCGAACGTGATCTCCGTGGATGGTATCGTCGTCGCCCGCTTCCATCCCTGGCGCAACGACTGCCGGCGCTTCCGCGAGCGCAATCCGTACTGCGCGCGCTGGTCGGACGGCTCGTGGTCCTCCGACTACAGCCGGAGCGGCTGGTGCCCCGGCAGCGAAGTGCTTCCCACGGAGTTCGATCTCACCGATCACCTGACCCCCGGCGCACACACGATCCGCATCGCGATCGAGGACATCCGGCCCGCCGATGCCGAAGGCCAGTTCGGCTACTGGCGTGTCTCGGCGGGCCTCGTCGGATGGGACCGGCGGCCCGGGTTGTGGAGGAATTGATGGCGCGCAGCGCGCGAAAGCGGCGGCACTTTCCGCGCCCGCGTCACGACCGCGCGATGGACACGGAGACCCCGTCGCGAAGCGGGACGATCATCGTCTCGAGCCGCTCGTCGGCGTAGAGAAGCCGGGTCAGCTCGCGGACTCCCTCCGTCCCCGGGTCTTGCTCGACACCGGCGACGCGCCCGTCCCGGAGCATGTTATCGAACGCGAGAATTCCGCCGGGACGGATCCTCGCTCGCGCCCGGCGGTACGCCTCGACGTAGTCCCGCTTCTCGATGTCCACGAAGATGAAGTCGAACGCGCCCTTCTCACGCTCGAACGCCTCGAAGGCGTCGCCCGCGTAGATGCGCGCGCGGCCGCCGAGCCCGGCCTTCGTGAAGTAGCGCTTCGCCGTCTCTGCGTTCTCGAGCGATCCCTCCGTGAGGATCACCGTGCCGCGCGGGCCGACGGCCTGCGCCAGCCAGAGGGCGGAGTAGCCGAAACCGCTTCCCATCTCGAAGACTCGCCGGGCGCGCACGGCCAAGGCCAGTATCGCCAGCAGCCTTCCGCAGAGGGGACCGATGATCGGGAAGTCGCGGCGATTCCCTTCCTCCTCCATCTCACGGAGCACGGACGGCGTCGGCGGCAGGACGCGTTTCAGGTACTCGTCTACCTGCGGGTGAACGATGTCGAGTCTCATCGGGCCTCCATGCCGGCGGTGCGTTTACCGCGCGGCGAAACGTTCGGTGAGATACTCCTTCATCACGGAGAGGTCGTTCGTGATGAGCGCCGCCACACCGAGGTCCACGAGGGTCTCGGCGCGGCGGCGCGTGTTCACGGTGTAGGGGCAGACGAGGATTCCGGCCTTGCGCGAATCCTGCATGCGCGAGGCCGTCACGAGCCGGTGGTGGCAACCGAGGAAGCGCGCGCCCAGGGCGATCGCCTCTTCCACAGGCCGGCGGCCGCGGGCGAAGTGGAAGAGCGCGGCAACCGGAGCCTCGGGGTCTATCTCCCGGATGCGGCGCAGCAGGTTGAAGTGGAACGACGAGTAGAGCACCGTCTCTGTGAGCCCGCGCGAGGCGACGGCCTCGTAGACGCGGTCGGCGAAGCGCGGTTCCTCGGGACCGTACTGCTTGAGCTCCAGGTTGAGCACGGCCTTCGATCCCACGGCATCGAGCGCCTCATCGAACGTGGGAACACGGAGGCGCCGAAACTCCGGCGCGTACCAGCCGCCGGCATCGAGCCGCAGGATCTCCTCGAGCGAATGGTCACGCACCCGTCCGCGCCCGTTCGTCGTCCTCTCCAGCGTCTCGTCGTGGATCACGACGAGCGCGCTGTCGCGCGTGGGCTGGACGTCGAACTCGACGACATCGGCTCCTTCGCCGGCACCGGCCTCGAGAGAGATCAGGGTATTCTCGGGGTAGCGCGACGGGATGCCCCGGTGCGCGATGAGAAGCACCGGAAACCGCGGCGGCCGCAGGAATCGTGGTTTCAAGGGACGGCCTCCTGGGGAGCGGTGGCCCGTTTGGAGGGATCGGGAACGAGGCGAAAGACGATCCAGCCCGAAGCCACGAAGAGGGCGAGGGCCGCGAGCGCCACCCGGTAGCGCTCGACCGGATGATCACGCAACACCCAGACGATGATCCCCCAGACGAGCGGCCCCACGATCGAGGCGCTCTTGTCCGCGAGGGCGTAGAGCCCGAAGAACCGCCCGTGGCTCTCGGCCGGCACGAGCTGCGCGAGGAGCGGGCGGGAGACGGTCCACGCGCCGCCGAGGAAGATGCCGACGGCCGAGCCGAGCACCCAGAAGAGCCAGAGTGCCTTCGTGACCGAGAGGAGAAGAAGCGTCACGGTCCATCCGGCGAAGACGAAGGTGAATGCCCGGCGCGCGCCCCAACGGTCGCAGGCGCGGCCCGCCAGGAGCGAGCCGACGGCGGCCGATGATGTCGAGACGATGAAGAGCGGGATCTTCGCGCGATCGCCCATGCCCATGACGACCTGCGCGTAGACGGCCATGTAGATGATCGCGGTGCTGATCGCATCCACCAAGAGGAAGTTCGCGATGAGAAACGTGCGCACGCCTGGGTAGCGTCGCACATCGGTGAGTCCTTCGCGCACCTCGGCCAGCGCGGCGCGGATCGAGGGGCGCGGGCTCCGGCGCTTGGCGTCCTTCACGATCAGGAAGATCGGCACCGCGAAGAGCGCGAAGGCAAGCGCCGTCGGCAAGAATGCGGCCGCGCGTCCGGCGCCCAGGCTCTCGGGCAAGAGCGCGCGCTCTACGAACGGCAGCGCGACCAGGAGCCCGGCGACGGCGCCCGCGTAGCCGAGGCAAACGCCGAAGCCGGAGACGAGGCCGATCCTCTCCGGAGGAGCAAGCGCCGGGAGGAGCGCGTTGTAGAAAACGAGCCCGCCCTGGAACGCATAGTTCGCGACGACGAAGACCCCGAGTGCGACGAGCGCGCCCGTGCGCGCCGGGAGGTTCGCCGAGATCGGGCCGAGAGCTGCCGTGGCCGCGACGCATGCGATCGTGAAGACGAGGAGATAGCGCATGCGGCCGCCGCCAGCGTCGGACATCGTCCCGAGGACGGGGAGCGTGAGGGCGACGAAGGCCATCGAGAGCGAGTAAGCTCCCGAGTACCAGAGGCTCTCCATGCCGCGGTCGAGGACGATCCACTGCGCGAAGTACATCGTGAGCACGTTCATCGAGAAGATCGTATTGGCGAAGTCGTAGAGCGCCCACGCCTGCACGCTCGGGCGGCGAAGGGGATTCATGGGTTCCCATGCTAGAGGCTCCGGGGGCGGGAGGACAAGGAAAGCGATCCTGCCGCCGGCGAAGCGCATCCAGGCCGTGTTCGGGGATCTGCGCGGGACCTACGGGCCGCAGCACTGGTGGCCGGCGCGCACGCCGTTCGAGGTCGCCGTCGGGGCGGTGCTCACGCAGAACACCGCGTGGACGAACGTCGAGCGGGCGATCCGGAATCTGAGAGCGGCGCGGGCACTGAGCCTGCGCGGGATGA
>JAGVPR010000378.1 GCA_020052115.1 Candidatus Eiseniibacteriota bacterium | reverse complement strand
GGCGGCCGCCGCGGCCGCAAATGCCAGTATCCCCGCGGCCTGGAGCGATGGAAGAAGGCGGTCCGGGCGGGACCAAAGCCGGGCCACGCGTCGCGAGCCCGAATCACGCGCGGCGTGGAACCGGCGAAGCTGCAGCCGGTTCAGAATGAGGAGCGCCGTTTCCGACGCGGTGAAGAGGGCGCCGAGCATCAGAGACGCCACCGCCACCGCCCACAATGGGGCTTGGATCACCGTCGAGCCGACCTCCTTCGCGCTGGAGCGCTGGTGCGCAGAATACCACAGCCCCCGGGGGGTGGGTGGAGGCGCGGGGAAAGCCCTGGACGAATCGAGCAGGACGGTGATAATGTGTTGCCTCGTGCTTAGATGACCCTCTGGGACCGGGCGGTGGCGGTGGGCCTTCCCTCACCTGCACGGACCGTTCTTCCCATCCGCGGGACTCGTCGAGTAGGAGGATGATTCTTTCATGCTGAAGCAGATGCGGGAGCAGACGAAGACGATCCTCTGGATCACCATCGTCGCATTCGTGGGCCTGATCATCCTGGTCTGGGGAGCCGATCTCCAGCTGGGCAAGAGCGGGCAGCAACGCGGGGAGATCGGCTCCGTGAACGGAGAATCCATTCCCTATGTTGCCTACCAGGAAGCGTACCGTCGTTCGCTGACGGACTACCGCACGCGCGCCGGAGCCGAGCCGGACGCCCGGACCGAGCTGCTCCTCAGGCAGCAGGCTTGGAGCAACCTGGTGGACCAGATTCTCCTCAACCAGGAGGCGCGCAAGCGCGGCATCCGTGTTTCCGACGAGGAGATCATCCAGACGATCCGCATGAACCCCCCCGATTTCATCCGGCAGGCGCCCGAGCTTCAGACCGACGGCAAGTTCGACTTCGGCAAGTACAGCCAGATCCTGCAGAATCCCGACATGGACTGGAGGCCGATCGAGGCGCAGGTCCGCGCCACGCTGCCGTTGCAGAAGCTGCAGATGATGGTGCTCGGCTCCGTGAAGGTCAGCGATCCCGAGGTACACGACCTCTACGTGTTCCGCAATGAGAAGGCGAAGGTGGCCTTTCTCGCCGTGAACCCGGCCGACTTCGAAGTGGACGGACAGGCGCTCGGGGACGCGGATCTGCGCAAGTTCTACGAGGCGCACCGGGACAATTACAAGGTGCAGCCGCAGGCCAGGGTCGAGCTGGCGGTCGTCCCGCGCGTCGCGACCCCGCAGGACGAGGAGAACATCCAGCAGACGCTCGCCTCGGTGGTCCAGCAGGCGCGCGAAGGCGTGGACTTCGCCGAGCTCGTGGACAACTTCTCCGAAGCCAGCCCGGCGTTCCGCGGCGGCCCGACCGGCATGTACCTGGCGCCAGCGCAGATGCCGGCGAGCATGGCGGCTCGCGCCCCCGCGATGGCGGTCGGCGCGATCAGCGATCCGATCAAGGACGGCGACAGCTACCACGTCTTCCGCGTCGAGGACAAGAAGACCGACCCCGACGGCGACAAGTTCAAGATCCAGGACGTCCAGATGCGCGTGAAGCCGAGCGAGGACACGGAGCAGGGCCTCGCCGAGCGCGCCGTCCGCATCTCCGGAGACGCCAAGGAGAAGGGGCTGGCGGCCTCGGCCAGGGACGGGGGCGCGGTGCTCGACACGACGGCGTGGTTCGCAGAGGGCAGCGCCGTGCGCGAACTCTCCCAGGTCCCCGATGCAGTGTCCTGGGCCCACAAGCACGAGGTCAACGAGATCAGCCGGCCGTTCGAGACGATGCAAGGGTGGTTCATTCTGCGTGTGATCGAGAAGAGGCCGGGCCAGGTCCTCAAGTACGAGGACGTCCGGGAGCAAGTTCGCGGCGAGTGCGCCGAGGCGAAGCGGGTCGAGAAGGCCCGCCAGCATATGGACCAGATCTACCCGCGCGTGCAGGGCGGCGCCGTGTTCGAGGAGATCGCCAAGGGCGATCCGCTGGTGCAGTCCGGCGAGTCCACCGAGTTCGCGCGCAGCGGCTCAGTCACGCGGCTCGGGCGCGATCCGATCGTCATCGGGGCCGCGTTCAAGACCCCCGTCGGCGGCCTGTCGCCGGTGCTGGAAACACCGGGGGCCGTCGTTGTGCTGCGTGTGCTGTCGAAGACCCCGGTCAGCGAGGAAGCCTTCAAGGCAGCGAAGGACCAGCTCTCGCAGCAGCTGGCGCGGGAGAAGCAGAATCTCGTCTACAACGAGTGGCTCCAGAAGCTCCGGTCGGAAGCGAAGGTGGAGGACTACCGCGAGGTCGCCGTCTCGGGTTGAGAGGCGCACGCGCAATCCGAAGGAGAAAGGGATGAAAAGGAAGAAAGTGAGTGTCATCGGCGCCGGGAACGTCGGCGCGACCACGGCGCTCTACCTTGCCGAGGACAACCTCTGTGATGTCGTGCTCGTGGACATCCTCGAGGGCATGCCGCAGGGCAAGGCGCTGGACATCGCCGAAGCGGGACCGATTCGAGGCTACAAGGGTTCCTTCACCGGCTCGAACGACTATTCCGCCATCGCGGGATCGGATCTCATCGTCGTGACCGCGGGGCTCGCCCGCAAGCCCGGGATGACGCGGGAGGATCTGCTCAACAAGAACGCGGAAATCGTCTCCGGTGTGACCCGTGAAATCGTGAAGCACGCGCCCGGCTCGATGATCCTCGTCGTATCGAATCCGCTCGACCTCATGACCTATCTGACGTGGAAGGTCTCCGGCTTCCCCTCGGAGCGCGTCTTCGGCCAGGCCGGCGTGCTCGATTCGATCCGCTTTCGGACCTTCATCGCCATGGAGCTTGGCGTGAGCGTCTCCGACGTGCAGGGGCTGGTCCTCGGCGGGCACGGCGACTCGATGGTGCCGCTGCCGCGCTTCACGACGGTCTCCGGTGTGCCGGTCACGGAGCTGATCCCCCCGGATAAGCTCGCGGCGCTCATGCAGCGCACGCGCGACGGCGGCGCGGAGATCGTCAAGCTCCTCAAGACCGGGAGCGCCTACTACGCGCCGGCGGCATCCACGGTCCAGATGGTGGACGCGGTGCTGAACGATCACAAGCGTGTCATCGCGGCCTCTGTTTACGTGAATGGACCATACGGGCTGAAGGACATGTACATCGGGCTTCCGGTGATCCTCGGCGCCCGCGGCGTCGAGAAGATCGTCGAACTGCCCCTCAACGCAGAGGAATCCTCGGGCCTCATGAAGTCGGCGGGCATCTACAAGGAGACCCTGGCCGAACTGAAGGTGAACGCCTGAACGGGCGCGGCGAGAGGAGCCGGCGCGGCGCGGCCTGCCTGCGCGGCATCGAAGGCC
>JAGVPR010000344.1 GCA_020052115.1 Candidatus Eiseniibacteriota bacterium | reverse complement strand
CGCGGCCGCCTGCGCTTCCAGGACGTCGCCGGCCTCACGCTGCAGCCGTTCCGTTACGACGCCGGGGCGAGAGCGCTCATCGTCAGCACCCGTCTGGTCGTGCGTGTCTCCTGGGGCCGGCCCGGAACGATGCCGAAGGGGCGCGAGCCGGCGATGGCGCCGGACAAGTTCTGGGAGCCGGTCTATCGCTCGCTTCTTCCGAACTACGAAGAGGCGCTCTCCTGGCGCTCGAAGCCCGCGGCGCCGCGCGCGGCCCTTCGGGCTCCCGCTCGCGCGCTCACCGTGGATGGACCGCAGTGGAAGCTCCCGATCCGGAAGAGCGACCTCTATCGCGTGGAGGCTTCCGCGCTCGCCGGCTTGCCGTCCGGGACGGCGGTCGCAGCGTTGCGACTCTACGAGCGGATCCAGGTCAATGACGGCGACACGCCCTACGAGGAAAGTGAAGTGCCGATCCACGTCATGGACGCGGACGGCGACAACGAGTTCGGTGCGGGCGACTCCTTCGTCTTCTTCGGGCAGTCCTATGCCGAGCGCTTCTCGGGCGTGGACATTGACACGCTCCGCATGACCGACACACATGTCTACTGGCTCTCGCTGGCCGGCGGCGGCGTGCGCATGGAGGAGACGGCGGGGCACCGCGGGTACACCGGACTCGCCGCGCCGGCCACGTTCGAGACGTGGATGCACTTCGAGGAGAACATCAAGTACGACTGGGTGCCGACGCAGGACGAGATGAGCGATGAATGGGACTGGCGCCGCGTGCGGTCCGATCACTTCTTCTGGACCGGGGGCGGTGGGAGCAGGAGCTACCTCTGGTTCGACGTTCGAGGCGTGGACGCCTCGGCGAGCTGCGGCTTGCGCGTGCACGTGCAGAACATGCGCAGCAACTCCGGCTACCAGGTGCGCGTCGCCCTCGCTCCGAGCTGGGAGGACGTCCCTGGAGAGGCCATCGCGGGGAGCCCGTTCGCCGTGCCGGGGTCGAGAACGGCTCGGACCATCGGGACGGAGGGGTTGACGCTGCCTGCGGGCTCGCTCGCCGAGGGGCGGAACGAGGTCGTTGGCAGTTTTCCGATCGAGACCCAGGGCCTCTATTTCAACTCGATTGACGTCGGCTACATGCGCCGCTACGAGGCCTACCTCGATCGGCTCGACCTGACGAGCGGGATCTCGTCCGGTCCGAGCGAGTTCGATGTTGCCCGCTTCCGCACGTCGGAGCTTCCTCTGCTCTACGACGTGACCGATCCGCGTGCGCCGAGACGACTCACGTTGGATCCGTCGCAGCTCGTCCGCCAGGGAACGCAGAACTTCCAGCTCACGTTCCAGGACGACGTGGCCTCGCCGCGCCGGTACGCCGCGCTCACGGCGGCCGCAGTTGCCGCCGCTCCGAACGTTGTCGCGGAGACCGCGCCCGAGGTTCCTCTCTGGGATCGCACGCGCGATGCGGACTACATCATGATCAGCTACGACGAGTTCCTGCCCGCCGTGGTTCCGCTCAAGGAGATGCGGGAATCGCAGGGGCATCGCGTCGAACTCGTCACGGCGAGCGACGTATACGATGAGTTCTCCGGCGGGAGCCCGAGCGCCGCGGGGATCATGCGCTACCTGCGATGGGCCTTCCAGCGGCGCGATCCGGCGACGACGGGCGGGGCGCCTCCCGCGTTTCTCCTCCTCGTGGGCGACGCGAGCGAGGACGTGAACGGGACTCTCGGGACGAGCGTGTCCGTGCCGAACTTCCTGCCGACGCCCCTCTATTTCTCGAACGTGCCGGGTCCCAACGGCCGAGAGCTGATCTCGATGGATCCCCGCTACGCGCTGACCTTGAGTTCGCCGCCGGGCGAAGCCGATTGGTTCGAGGACCTCTTCACGGGCCGCATCCCCGCCGGGAGCGAGGCCGAGGCCCGGGACGTCGTTCAGAAGATCATCGCCTACGAGGATTTCCAGCCCGGGGATGCATGGAGAGGGAACGTGCTCCTCGTCGCCGACGACATGTTCTCGACCAACATCCTCGGCTCCGCGAGCTACGGATGCCAGTTCGGCGAATCGGTCTTCGTCACGACGTCCGAGGAGATGATCCGGCACATCCATGAGGAGGCGCGTCTCGAGGAGATCGAGACGATCCCGTTCTATCTCGCGGCGTATCTCGACACGGTGGAAGCCCTCGACCGGTGCTGCAACGGCACCTGCTCCCCCCAGCGACAGGAGCACATCAACTACACGCGCCTCCACGTGACGCCGCTCCTCATGCGAAAGCTCTCGCAAGGCGATCTGATCGTGACCTACCAGGGCCACGGGAACTCCCGGCTCATCACGCACGAGGACCTCATGGTCCAGTCGGCAGCCCAGGGCTACAACGACATCGCCGATGTGCAGAACCTCGGCAGGCCGTTCGTCTTCTACGGTTTCGCCTGCCACCTGTCGGAGTTCGCGAGGCACAACGAGAGATCCAGCGGCGACAGCTTCGGCGAGAACCTGCTCTTCGCGGCGAACCGGGCCTCCGTCGCGTCGTTCGCCTCGTCGGGATACGAATGGCTCAGCTCGAACCCGCCGGTCCATCGCGCCGTCTCGAAGGCGTTCTTCCTCAAGCCTCCCAAGACGGATCTGTCTTCGGGTTCGACTCGCTGGGTGCTGGGGCCGACGATGGCCGCGGCGAAAGCGTTCCTGCTCTACGACAACATGCCCGGCGGGCGGTTCGACACGAACATGATCGGGATGGTCGAGAGCTACTTCCTCCTCGGGGATCCGGCGCTCCGCATGGACGCCCTCCCTCCGGAGTACCAGGTGACCGTGGACGGCGAGTCGTACACGGCCGGCATGCGCCTTCGCGCCCCCGCTGGAGAGGACTCGGTTCTCATCCGGGCCGAGATCCGGGACGAAGGCGACGTGCGCCGGGGCAGCGTCGCGCTCCGCGTGGCCGGCGTGGCGGTGGCCGACACGCTCTACTCGGTCGAGGCGACGGCGGATTCGCCGCTCGTCGCGAACCGGCCGATGGTCGTCACGTACAGACACCGGCTCGTGCCGAGCACCTACGACATCGAGATCTCTGCCGAAGACTTGAGCAGCCGCACCGGGACGTTCAGGCTCTCGGCCGTGCTCGATGCGCAGTTCACCGCGGGCGGGGTCGTCTTGAGTCCGAACAATCCGAACCCGCTGCCGCCGTCGTTCAGCATGAAGGTGACGCTCGAATCCCCGGCGCCGCTCGGAGCGGAGGATCTGGAGCTTCTTCTCGACGACAGCCCGGTCGCCGCTTCGATCACCGAGAACCCGAACGATCCCGGCGGGATCGGCTGGATCCTCACGGGGCGCGCGGACGGACTCCCGGATGGAGAGCACACGCTCTCCGTGCGCGTGCAAGACGGCTTGAATCCGCCCGCCGCGCGTTCCGTCGGTTTCGTCGTTGACGAGGGGCTCGAGGTGACCGATGTCTTCAACTTCCCGAACCCCTTCACCGGCGAGACGCGTTTCCACTACACATTGAGCCGCGACGCCGCGCGCGTGGAGATCCGCATCTACACCGTCGCCGGGCGCTTGATCCAGACGATCGAAGGAACGCCGGATCCCGGCCGGAACATGGTCCCCGACGAGACGTCGCCGAGAGGCTGGGACGGCCGCGATGTGGACGGCGACGCGATCGCGAACGGGCTCTACTTCTACCGGTTGATCGTGACGGCCAGGGACGGAAAGAGGGTCGAGAGCTTGGGCCGGATGGCCCGCGTCCGCTGACCGTCGTCTTCTGACGCAATGGGGTCCGGCCTCCGGCCGGCCCAGGGAGGGCCCCTTGGCGAAGGATCTTCGCCGGTTGTTCGTGGTCTTCGGGTGCGCCGTCTCGATCGGGGCGGCGGATTTGGCGCGGGCGCGGACGGGGCCCGCGGCGCCTTCGACTCTGGAGAGGATTGACCGGATCGAGGACGCGCG
>JAGVPR010000349.1 GCA_020052115.1 Candidatus Eiseniibacteriota bacterium | reverse complement strand
CGGGGCGATCGCGGCGGACGAAGCGCGCCCGATCAGCGATCTTCGAGGCTCCGCGGGCTTTCGCCGCGAGCTCGTCTGCGTGCTCGTCTCGCGCGCCCTCGAAAAGGCCGCGGGCCGCGCGCGGGGGGCTCTTGCGTGACCGAAGAGATCCGCGTCAGCCTGACCGTCAACGGGCGCCGGCATGTGCTCGGCGTGAAGCCCAACACGACGCTGCAGAATCTCATACGCAGCCGGCTCAACCTGACAGGAACGAAGAAGGGATGCGAGCTCGGCGAGTGCGGCGCCTGCACGGTGCTGATGAACGGACGGCCCGTCAATTCCTGCATGGTGCTCGCCGTGGAGGCGGACGGCGCGGAGATCGTCACGATCGAGGGCCTCGCCCCGGACGGCGATCTGCATCCCCTCCAGAAGTCATTCATCAAGCACGGCGCACTCCAGTGCGGTTTCTGCACGCCGGGGATGCTTCTCTCGGCGAAGGCGTTGATTGACCGCCATCCCGACCCCACGCCGGATCAGATCCGCTCGGCCCTGGGCGGTAATCTCTGCCGTTGCGCGGCGTATCCGCGAATCATCGAGGCCGTCCGGTCGTGGCGGGAGTTCGACGGCGTGCCTCTCGACACGCGCCCGCGCATCGGCGCCGAGCGCGATCAGGAGCGCGGCACGAGCGTGGTCGGCCACTCGGTGACCCGGTACGATGCGCCCGACAAAGTCACGGGGCGTGCGGTCTACACGGCGGACATGCGCCTTCCGGGGATGATCTACGCCAAGATCCTCACGAGCCCGCATCCTCACGCGTTGATCCGCCGCTGTGACGTGACACGGGCGCGCGCCCTCTCCGGCGTCGTGGCCGCCCTGACCGCCGACGACGTTCCGGACGTCCTCTACGGCGTGAGCCCCGCCCGCTTCGACGAGCGCATCCTCGCGAAGGACCGGGTGCGTTATGTCGGTGACGAGGTGGCCGTTGTGGCCGCGCTCGATGAAGAGACCGCCGAACGGGCGCTGCGGTTGATTGATGTCGAGTACGAGCCGCTTCCCGCGGTCTTCGACGCCGAAGAGGCGATGCGAGAAGGCGCGCCTCTCGTCCACCCCGAAGATCCCAAGTTCGCGCGGAACATCAACACGCACGTGGATTGGCACTTCGGCGATATCGAGCGCGGGTTCGCCGAGGCGGATCACATCCGCCAGGAGCGATTCACGGGGAGCCGGACATTCCAGGCGCCGATCGAGCCGCACGCGGCGCTCGCGCGTTGGGAACATCACGGCGGGAAGGTCACGCTCTGGACTTCGACACAGACCCCGCATTACGTACAGAGGATGATCTCCCGCACGCTCGGCATCCCCGCGGGCAACATCCGCGTGATCAAGCCCGCCGTCGGCGGCGCGTTCGGCGGCAAGGCCGAGACGACCCCGCTCGACTTCTGCGCGATTCTCTTGGCGCGCCGGACCGGCCGGCCGGTCCTCATGAAGTACGACCGCCGCGAGATGTTCCAGCACCATCGCGGACGGCACAAGCAGACGATAGATCTGAAGATCGGGGTCAAGCGCGACGGGACCATCACGGCCGTCGAATCGCGCATCCTCCTCGACGGGGGCGCGTACACGTCCTACGGCATCATCACCGCCTACTACGCCGGGGCGATGATCCCCACGCTGTACAAGGTGCCGAACTACCGGTACGAGGGCTTCCGGATGTACACGAATCTCCCCGCCTGCGGCGCCATGCGGGGACACGGCGTGCCGCAGCCTCGCTTCGCCTTCGAGTCGCTCCTCGACATGATCGCCGAAGACATTCGGATCGATCCGATCGAGATCCGAATTCGCAACGCCATGGAGCCGAACACCCGGACGTGCAACGCCCTCGACATCTCGTCGTGCGAGTTCCGCGCCACGCTGGAAAAGGCCCGCGAGGCCTCCGGCTGGAACAAGAAGAAGGGCCGCCTGCCCCGCGGGCGTGGGATCGGGGTCGGCTGCGGCGGCTTCGTGTCGGGGGCGGGCTATCCGATCTACCGCGCCGAGATTCCCCACTCGAGCGCGACGATCCGCGTGCACGAGGACGGACGCGCGGTTTCGCTTCAGATCGCGGCGGCGGAGATCGGCCAGGGGTCGGACACCGTGCTCTGTCAGATCGCCGCCGAGGAGATGGGCATCCCGTACGAGTGGGTCTGGATGGTGGAATGCGATTCCGTGCTCGCGCCGATGGATCTCGGCTCTTACGCGAGCCGTGTGACGCTCATGGCCGGAAGCGCGGTGCAAATGGCGGCCTCGCGGGTGAAAGAGGCCCTCTGCGGCGTGGCCGCGCGGCGTCTGGGTTGCGAGCCCGGCGCGCTCACGTGCCGCGACGCCCGGATCTTCATCACGGAGCAGCCGGACGTCGCGATGGAATGGTCGGAGGCCGCGACGCTGGCGTTCTCCCAGTCCGGCCCGGTCATCGGCACGGGTTCTTACCGTCCGCCGGTTCTCGGCGGCGACTTCAAGGGCGGCACGGTGGGCACCTCGCCCGCGTTCAGCTTCTCGACGATGGTCGCCGAAGTGGACGTGGATCTCGAAACGGGCTTCGTCAAGGTAATGCGCTGTCTCGACGTCTCCGACTCCGGAACGGTCATCAACCCCATGACCTTTCACGGGCAGGTGGAAGGATCCATCCACATGGGCCTGGGAGAGGTTCTCCTCGAGGATGTCGTTCACGGTCCCGAAGGCCACATTCTGAATCCCAATCTGCATGATTACCTGGTTCCCAGCATGCGCGAGACGCCGGAGATCAGCTCGCTCGTCGTGGACAGCTACGAGCCGCGAGGTCCGTTCGGCGCCAAGGAAGTGGGCGAGGGATCCATCCTGCCGGTCATGGGGGCGATCGCCAACGCCATCCACGACGCCACCGGCGTTTGGGTGAAGGAGCTTCCGATCACGCCGGAGAGGATCCTCCGGGCACTCAAGGAAAACCGGCCGGCCGATGACGCGGAGAAGGCACGATCGGAGCCGGCGATGGGAGTATCAGAGTAACCGCCGTCCCGCCCTCCCCCACTCAAGAAGGGAGAGTCATGAGTCTGTTCCCGTCGCGACCCGCAGAGGAGATGGGGTTCAAGGACGTTCTCTACGAGAAGAAGGCGATGCTCGCCCGCATCACCATCAACCGTCCCGAGCTCTACAATTCCTATTCCACCAATACGCTCAGGGAGCTGATCGCGGCCTTCAATGACGCCTCGCAGGACGATACCGTCGCCGTCATCGTCTTCACCGGAGCCGGCGACAAGGCATTCTGCACCGGCGGGGACGTTAAGGAATACTCCTCCGTCTACACGCAGCGCCCCCACGACTACTGGAAGTACATGGGGCTGTTCAGCGGCTACATCGAGAGCATCCTGAAGAGCGGCAAGGTCACGATCGCGCGCATCAACGGGATGGCCGTGGGCGGCGGCAACGAGTCGCAGCTCGCCTGCGACCTGGCGGTGATGGCGGATGACACCTACCTGGCGCAGGTCGGAACGAGCGTCGGGAGCGTGGCCTGCGGCGGCGCGACGCAGTGGCTCAGCATCCACGTCGGCGACCGGCGCGCGAGAGAGATGCTCTTCCTCAATCCGCGCATTCCGGCGCGCCAGGCGCTCGAGTGGGGGCTGGTCAATCGCGTGGTGCCGCGCGAGAAGCTGGATGAAACGGTGAACGAGTTCGCCCAGCAGTGCATTGACAAGTTCCCCGAGTGCACGCGCTACACGAAGCAGCAGGTCAACTACTGGAAGGAATCGGCATGGTACGCCACGGTGGGACACGCCCGTGACTGGCTGAGCACGCATTTCACGTGCGTCGAGCCGTACGAGGGGATGCGCGCCTTCGTGGAGAAGCGAAAGCCCGCATACCGGAACCTCCGCGAGCAGGCGATCGAGGGAAGCCCCGAGTTCCTTTGGGGGCCGTACCGCCATGATTGCCCGAAGTGCGGGGCGAAGGGCCTGCCCGCTGATTTCAGCTTCTGCGGCGCCTGCGGCGCGACGCTCGAGAGGTGACGCGATGGCCACGGTTCGCTTCGAGATCCGGGAAGACATCGCCGTCATTACCTTGGCTTCGCCGCCCCTGAACATCCTGACGGTTGCGATGATGGATGAGATCGGCGCGGCTCTCGATCGAGCGAGCGCCGACTCCTCGACGAAGGCCGTTGTCATCCGCGCCGAGGGCCGCGCATTCAGCGCCGGCGCCGACGTCGAGGAGCATCGTCCGGAGAAGGTGTCCGCTATGGTCGCTTCCTTCGGACGGTTGTTCCGGCGCCTCGACTCCTGCGAGCTTCCGATCGTGATGGCGGTCGCCGGGCCGGCTCTCGGGGGAGGTTTCGAGCTCGCCATGATGGCCGATGTTCTCCTCGCCACGCCGGAGGCGACGTTCGGCCAGCCGGAGGTCCGGCTCGGCTTCTTCGCTCCCGTCGGCGTGGTCCGGCTACCCGCTCTGGTCGGACCGGCGAAGGCGATGGAGATAACGTGCACGGGACGCACGTATTCCGCGGCGGAGATGCAGGACTGCGGTCTCGTCACGCGCGTCGTTCCGGCCGACCAGCTCGATGAAGCGGTCGAGTCCTACTGCAAGGACCTCCGCCGCGCGAGCCCTCTCATCCTAAGAGTGAACGTCCGCGTACTCAGGCAATCACGCGGCCGGGCCTTCGCGGAGGCCCTCGGCGATGCCGAGAGGGTCTTCTTGAACGAGCTGATGCAGACCGAGGACGTGCGGGAAGGCCTCTCGTCGTTCTTCGAGAGGCGTCGCGCTGTCTGGAAGAATCGTTGAGGGAGCGGGCTGGAGAGGCGATATGCGCATCTTGATCGTCGGCGCGGGCGCTCTCGGAGGGCTCGTGGGGGCGCACCTTACTGAAGCGGGCGAGGACCTCGCCATGCTCGAGGTCAATCGCGCGCGCGCCAAGCTCCTCAACGAGACGGGCCTCTTCCTCTCGGAAGCCGACAAGGGAGAGCGATGCGTTCCCGTGCGCCTGGTCTCTTCGGCGGACGGTTTGCCGAAACACGATCTCGTCTTCGTGGCGGTGAAGAGCTACGAGACGGATGAGGCGCTTCGAGCCGCGGCCCCGGCCATCGGGCCGAAGACGCTGGTGCTCTCGATGCAGAACGGGATCGGGAGCACGCAGGTGATGGCATCAATCCTCGGCCCCGAGAAAGTCCTCTGCGGCATCACGTATCACAGCATCCAGCACACCGGCCCCAACCGCCTTCGGTATCGCCAGGGAGTGAAGCCGATCCAGATCGCGCCGTACACGGGCGCCATCACCGACGACGCCCGGGAGATCGGCGAGGTGTTCCGCCGCGCGGGACTGAACACCGACATCGTGGCGAACATAGACCACGTGGTCTGGCAGAAGCTCCTTCATAACGCGGTGGTCAACCCGGTCTCGGCGCTGACGGGCCTGACCTGTCGCGAGCTTCTCGATGACGAGGATCTCCAGAAGTTCATGAGGGATCTCTGCATGGAGATCGTCGCCGTCATGCGCGCGCGCGGCGTCCCGATCGTGGACGAAGAGGATCCCTATCGGCCGGTGATCGGCTCGCAGAAGGCGCTCGGGAAGAACCGGCCGTCCATGTGGCAGGATCTCGCGCGCGGCCAGCGAACTGAGATTGACGCGATCAATGGCGCGATCGTGGATGAGGCGAGACGCTTGGGGGTCCCTGCCCCGCTCAACTGGGGATTGGTAAGATTCATCCGCTCTCGCGAGCGCCAGAGGATCATCCGGCGCCAGGAGATCGCGCGGACACTGGACACGGCGGTCGCCGCCGGCCGGCAAGAGGATCCGTTGCCGAGCGCGGTCCCCCAGAGGGCGGATCGTCCTTCCGTGCGCGCGACGACCCTCGCGAAGGGCGGCGGGATGCCCGAAGGACGCATCCCTTTGAGGACCGCGCCGAGACTCAAGGAACTCCTTCGCAACTACCACGCAGATCTCCAGGCCGCGTCGGACGATCCCCGGCGCCTCATCGCCTGGTGCAGCGGCATGGGGCCGGTGGAGATCGTCCGGGCTCTGGGGATGACGCCGTACTTCCCGGAGAACCACGCTGCGATGATCGGCACGAGCCGCCAGACGGCGCGCTACATTCCGCGGGCCATGGGTGAGGGGTTTTCGCAGTTCGCCTGCTCGGCCATGACGAGCGACATCGGGGCGATGCTCGTCGGAGACAGCCCGCTCGTCTCGATCTACGGCATCGCCGGCCCGCCGCGCCCGGATGCGATCGTCTACAACACGAACCACGGGCATCACGTGATCCGCTGGTTCGAGTACTACGGAAGGCACTTCGGAGTCCCGGTTGTGGGCCTGCATCCCCCCTGCTCGCTGAGCGAGGTCACGCGCATCGAGGTCGAATCGGTCCTTCAGCAGACGTACCGCCTCATCGAGCAGCTCGAGGCGATCGCCGGGAGGAAGCTCGACCCCGCGCGGCTCGCGGAATCCGTGGAGCACACCGCGAGGGCCGCCGCTCTGTGGAACGACATCATTCATCTTGCGCGCGCGGTTCCATCACCGCTCACGTATTTCGATCTGCTGATCCACATGTCGCCGATGGTTCTCCTGCGCGGGACGCCCGAGGCGGTCGAGTACTACACGATCCTGCAAGCGGAGCTGGAGGATCGCATCGAGCACCGGCAGGCCGCAGTTCCGGGAGAGGCGTATCGCTTCTACTGGGAGGGCCCGCCCATCTGGGGCGCTCTTCGCCCGCTCGCGAAGATGTTTCTCGATCAGGGCGTCGCCGTGGTGGCTTCGACGTTCAACCAGATCGGCGCTGTGGAAGGGCTCAATCCCGCGAATCCGATCGAGAGCGCCTCGATCGCCTACACATCAATCTTCACGAACCGATCCGAGGATTTCAAAGCCGCGTATCTGCTCTCCCAGTTCCGGGACTTCGCGGTGGACGCGGTGGTCTATCACGATGCGAGAACCGCTCCGGAGCACAGCACCGTGGGCTACGGCCTCGAGAGCCGGCTTCGGAAGTCCAGCGGGCTCCCTTCGCTCGTCATAGAGGCCGACACCCACGATCTGCGCCTGTTCTCCATGGATCAGGTCGTGAGCCGGCTCGGCGAGTTTCTCGAACAGCACCGCCGCGCAGGGCGGCAGGGGATCGAATCGTGGCAGGCAACGGGAAGATGACCGGCCGCGCGGTCGCGGGCGTGGATATCGGCGCCGAGTGCGTGAAGGCGATCATCCTCGCGGACGGGGGGAAGATCCTCGGACGCTCCGTGCTACCCACGCGAGGCGCCTTCCGCGACCGCGTGCACGAGGTGATGAGCGCCGCATTGGACGAAGCCGAAGTCGCTCTGTCCGATCTCGCCGGCATTTGCACAACGGGCTTCGGCGCCCGCTGCGCGCCCATGGCCGTACGGCTTGCGGGTGAGACGACGTGCCATGTCGCCGGAGCGTACTGGCACCACCGAGGGGCCATGACCGTGATTGACATCGGCGGGCGGGAGCCGCGAGTGGTCCATTGCGATGATGCTGGAGTGCCGGGCGCCAGCCGGTCCGTCCGCAAGTGCGCGGTCGGAATCGGCACCTTTCTCATGTTCGCCGCCCGGCACCTCGACGTTCATCCTACGCGGTTGGAGGAGCTGGCCGCGGCGGCCGAAGAGCCGGCCGCGATCGGAAGCTGCTGTTCCGTGTTCGGAGGCTCGGATGTCCTCGAGCGCCTCCGCGAAGGCGTGAGCCCATCCGAGATCGCGCTCGGCTGCATGCAATCGGTCGCCGAACGGGTGCTCGAGATCGGCGGTTTCGCGGAGCCTCTGATCGTGACCGGCGGCGTGGCCGAGTATTTCCCCGGCGTTCTCAAATCACTCTCCGCGCGCACTGGCATGTCGGTTCGCGCGATCCCCGAGCCGATCTTCGCGGGAGCGCTGGGAGCCGCACTCGTCGCCTGGGAGGGTCTCGATGCCTCCTGAAACCCGCCGCCTCGAGTTTCGTTCCACCGGGCGGATGAGAGAGTTGCTCGGGGAGTATTTCGCCCGCGTCGGGCGCGCGGTCGGCGAGAAGAGCGTGCCGCTCGCGTGGTGTACGAGCGTGGGGCCCGCCGAGATCCTCCGAGCGCTCGGCTTCGAGGTGTATTTCCCGGAGAATCACGGGGCCATGCTCGGCGCCTCGCGTCGCGCCAACGACGGCATGCCCAAAGCGCACGCCCTCGGCTATTCGCAGGACGTCTGCTCCTACATGACCTCGGACATCGGCGCGTTTCTCAGCGGGAGCACGCCGCTCGAGAACTACGGCTTGGGCGTGCCGCGCCCGGACGTGCTCGTCTACAACACGAACCAGTGTCGCGACGTGAAGGACTGGTTCGAATTCTACGGGCGGGAGTGGAACGTCCCGGTTGCGGGCATCACGTCCTTCCGCGGCTTGGATGACATCACCGACGATCACGTCACCGCCGTTGCGCGCCAGATGGAATCCCTCGTGCTTGCGCTGGAAGAGATCGCCGGGAGAAGGCTCGACGCAAGCCGCCTCGAGGAAGCGGTGCGGCTTTCGAGAGAGTGCTCCGATCTCTGGAAGGCGTGCCTGTTTTCGGCGGCGCACCGCCCCTCCCCTCTCACGTTCTTCGATGGGACCATCCAGATGGCTCCGGCCGTCGTGCTTCGCGGCACGAAGGACGCCTGCGACTACTACCGTCTGTTTCTCGCGGAACTCGAGGAGCGGAACGCCGGCGGAATCCCCGCCGTGAGCGGCGAGCGTCACAGGCTTTACTGGGACGGGATGCCGATCTGGGGCAGACTTCGCGAGCACGCAACGCTCTTCGCGGAACAGGGAGCCTGCGTGGCGGCCTCCACCTACTGCAACAGCTGGATCTTCGACGCGCTGGATCCTGCTGATCCGTTCCGCTCCATGGCGCGCGCCTCGCTCGAGCTCTTCATCGCGCGTGCCGAAGGTCCGAAGGAGCAGTACATCGCGCAGATGGTCGAGCGGTTTCATCTCGACGGCGTCGTCTTCCACGACAGCCGCACCTGTCCCAACAACTCCAACGCGCGTTACGGCATGCCTCGGCGGCTCCGGGAGCGCTACGGCATCCCCTCCGTCACCATCGAAGGGGATCAATGCGATCTGCGGTGCTATTCGCCGGAGCAGTCGCGCACGAGCATCGAGGGATTCGTGGAGCAGCTGGCGGAACGATGAACGACATTGGCTCGGATCGCGGGACGCGGCGAAGGGATGCGGGCGATCCCCGCTATGCGGGGGTCGACTCGGGATCCTGGACGACGAAGGCCGTGGTGATTGACAACGCAGCGGCCGTTCTCGGCCAGGCCGTCGTGCGGACCGCCGCGGACCTGCCGGTCGCGGCCGAGGAGGCGCTGTCGCTCGCGCTAGGCCGTGCGGGGGTGGATCGCCCGGCCCTCTCGGGGATCCGCGCGACGGGATTCGGCCGGCATGCCGTTCCGTTCGCCGACGGCACCAGGACCGAGCTCGATTGTCATGCTCGCGGCGTGCGCCATCATGTCGAAGGCGCGCTCACGATCATTGACATCGGGGGGCAGGATGCGAAGGTGATCCACCTCGATGCGCAGGGACATCGAATCGGCCACAAGATGAATCGAAAGTGCGCGGCCGGGACCGGCAGCTTCCTCGATGAGATGGCTCTTCGCCTGGCCGTGCCGACGGCGCGGTTGCACGACCTGGCGGTCGCTTATCAGGAGGAGATCGAGCTGGGGAGCTTCTGCACCGTGTTCTCGGGCACCGAACTCCTGGCTGCCATTCGCCAGGGTAAACGCCCGGCGGACTTGGCGCGCGCGGCCTACAAGTCGGTGGTGAAGCGCGTGCTCGAGATGGATGTCTTCGCGGGGCGCGTGGTCGCGACGGGGGGCGTGGTCGCGCATCATCCGGTCGTCGTGAAGCTCTTCGAGCAGTACCTCGAGTGCGAGGTGCTGGTGCCGCCTCACCCGCAGGAGATGGGAGCGTTCGGCGCGGCGCTTCTGGCCCGCGAGCTGGACGAGGCCGGAAGGAGGGACGATGGAGCGTAAGACGCGCGCCGAGCCGTCTCCTCCCGGCGCCTCCACGGTGGTGACGCGGGCGCTCTCCGATACCACGATTCGCGAAGGGAGAACGCTTCGCTCGAGTCTTGCGCCCGCGGGATCCCGCGAGACGATCCCCGATCTCCTGAACCGCAATGCGGCCCGCTTCGGGGAGCGTCCGGCGTTCAGCGCGAAAGCGGACGGCCGGTACGAGGATCGGAGCTGGCGCCGCTTCAGGGAAGACGTGGTCTCGCTCGGAGAGTGCTTCCTCGCGCACGGCATCCGGAAGGGCGATCGCATCGTCATCCTCTCCCGTAACCGCGCGGAGATGCTCGTCACCGAGTTCGCGACGATGAGCGTCGGAGCGATCTACGTTCCGATCTTCGCGGGTTATCACGCGGAGCAGACGCGCGCGCTGATCCGGCTCGCCCGGCCTTCCGCGATCGTCCTCGCGGATCGCGAACAAGCCGAGAAGATCGCAGGGAGCGCCGGCGTCGGCCTCATCGTCTCCTTCGATCCGGTGCCTTCCTCCATTCTCGAGAGTGATCGGCCGAAAGCCGTGCTCGAATACGGCGAAGCGCTCGCTCGGGGAAGAGCGCGCGGGACCGCAGGCGCCTTTCAGCGATGCGCCGCGGATGTTCGGCCCGACGATGCATCTCTCATGATGTACACCTCGGGCACCGGCGGGGAAATGAAGGGGGTGCTGCTCTGTCACGACAACATCCTGTCGCAGCAGCGGGCGTTTGCGCGCATTTGGTCCATCGGCCCGGAGGACCGCTTCCTCTCGTACCTGCCGTGGCACCACAGCTTCGGGGGAATATTCGAGAAATACACGGCGCTCTACAACGGCGCCCCGGTCGCGATTGATGACAGCCTGGGCCGCGATTTCCCTCTGCTCTTGCAGAACTGGAAGTCGGTGAAGCCCACCGTGTACTTCAGCGTGCCCACGATCTACCAGCAGCTGGTGGATCACGCACGGCTTCATCCCGACGAGGAGAAGGAGATCTTCCCCGAGGGCATGAAATTCGTCTTCACGGCGGCCGCCCCTCTTCCGGCCGGTATCTCGTCGTATTTCGCCGAGCGGAAGATCCCCGTCGCCGAAGGCTGGGGGCTCACCGAAACCTCGCCGTGTTGCACCACCACCGACCTGCGCGAGCCGCGCTCGGTGCCCGGCGTCGTGGGCTACCCGATCCCCGAGGTCGAGATCCGGCTGGCGGATGACGGCGAGATTCTCGTCCGCGGCCCCAATGTGATGCGCGAGTACTTCGAGAATCCCGACGAGACCCGGCGCGTCCTCCCGGGTGACGGGTGGTTCAGGACCGGCGATCTCGGGGAGATCGTCGGCAACGCGCTTCGCCTCATCGCGCGAAAGGATCGGATCTTCAAGCTCTTGAACGGCGAGCGCGTGATCCCCTCGCCGCTCGAGAACTGTCTCGCGGGGCGAAGCCCATACATCCGGCATGTCGTGATCGCCGGCGCGGCGCAGGACCGGTTGACCGCGCTCATCTTCCCGAACCTGCCGCTCATCGAGAGCGAGTTCGGCGACGACAGGGAGCGGGCCGATCGCGTGGTGAAGGAGTCCTTCGAGCAGGCCGTCAGGGAGCTGAACGAGACGCATCCCGTGCGTTACGAGAGGATCGGGGCGTTCGTCGTGGTCGGCCGCCTTCTCTCGATTGAAAACGGCGAGTTGACGCCGTCGCTCAAGGTGCGCGTCGCGAACGTGCTGGGAAGTTACAAAGAGTACATTGACGCGGTCTATCAGCCGAGCGGCGACTGCGACTGCCGTTTCATGCGCCGGGTCATGCGGTTATCGCCCGATCCGCGTTTCTGCTTTCGCGGCAAGGCGCTCACGCTGGATCGCTGCCATGAATGCGGCCTCTTCGTATTTCCAGATGAGGAGGAATCCTAGATGAACGGATCCGGCGGGACCCTTGATGCGTGGTTCATGGTCGAACGGGGAAAGCCGTTCGAGAAGCGGCGCATCCCCCTGCCCTCCCCGCCCCAAGGGGAGGTTCTCGTCGAGGTCGCCGGATGCGGCGTTTGTCACACGGACATTTCCTTTTTGCATCTGGGCGTCAAGACGCGCGCGGAACTGCCGCTGGTGCTCGGTCACGAGATCAGCGGAATCGTGAGGGAGGCCGGCGAGGGAGTGGATCCGGACCTCGTTGGAAGACCGGTCCTCGTTCCCGCAGTCCTGCCTTGCGGAATCTGCGATCTCTGTCGCGCGGGCCATCGAAGGATCTGCTCGCGCCAGATCATGCCGGGGAACGACCGAAACGGCGGATTCGCCACGCACGTCCTGGTGCCGGCCCGCTACGTGTGCCCCATCGGAGCGAACGTGTTGCGGACGACCGATCTCTGGGAGCTGGCCATCGTCGCCGATGCCGTGACGACGCCGTTTCAGGCGGTGCGCCGCTCGGGGCTGGCCGCCGGGGAGCTGGCCATCTTCATCGGCGTCGGGGGAATCGGCGTTCACGGCGTCCAGATCGCGCATGCCGCCGGCGCGCGCGTCATCGCGCTCGACATCCACGCTCACAAGCTAGAAACGGCCCGCAGCGCGGGCGCGGACGCGGCGATTGATGTCACAGGCCTGGATACCAAGGCGATCCGCGTGCGCATCAAGGAGGAGACCGGCCGGATCGGCGTCCCGGGGGTCCTCTGGAAGATCTTCGAGACCTCGGGCACACGCGCCGGCCAGGAAACCGCGTTCAATCTCCTCGGCCAGGGCGCGACGCTCAGCATCGTCGGATTCACGATGGACAAGCTCGAGGTCCGGCTGAGCAACCTGATGGCGTTCGATGCCACGCTGCATGGCAACTGGGGTTGCGATCCCGTTCTCTATCCCGAAGTGCTGTCATGGATCGCCGATGGGCGCATCCGGGTGCGGCCCTTCGTCGAGAAGCATCCGCTCGACGACATCAACGCCGTCTTCGAGGCCGCTCATCACGGCGAACTCGAGCGGCGCGCCGTGCTCACACCCGGAAAGATGTAGGGCATCAAGCGGCCGAAGCAGGCTGGGGGACGAAGTGCCGACACGATCCGACATCACCGACTGGGCGATGCGAGTCTGCGACGATCTCGACTTCGGGATCGCGCGGGAGTGGCTCGCCGAGAACCCGGGACGCAAGGCTTGCGGCTACCTCCCGGTGTATGCGCCGAAGGAGGTCATCCTGGCGAGCGGCCTTCTTCCCGTGGGGATTCACGGCGGGGGCGATCGCCTCGAGATCATCCGGGGCGATGCGTTCTACCAATCGTATATCTGTCACCTGCCGCGATCGGTGATCGAGCTGGCGCAGACGGGACGCCTGGATTTCCTTTCGGCGCTTCTATTCCCATCCACCTGCGACGTGATACGCAACCTCTCCGGGATGTGGAAGGTGATGTATCCCGATGTCGTCGTTCGCTACCTGGACCTGCCGCAGGTGACAGGAACCGAGACGGGCGGCCTCTTCTGGGAGGGGGAGATGCGCGGCCTTCTTCGCGACCTCGGCGCCGTCTCCGGCCGCCCGGCGGGCGAGGACGACATCAGGCAGGCCATCAGGCTCTGTAACAGCCTGAGAAGCATGGTGCGCGAGCTCTACCGCGTGCGCCGCGAGCGCCCGTGGGCCGTCCCCACCGAGGAGCTGTATTCACTCCTTCGGGCAGCCGAAGTGGTTCCCGTGGAGACGTTCCTCGACAAAGCGCGGGCCTACCTGGCAGCCGCGGAGGAGCAGCCCGGCGCGAGAAAGGACAAGAGCCGCGTCATCGTCGCCGGGGCTTTCTGCGAACAGCCTCCGCTCGGACTGATCAAGACGATCGAACGCGCCGGCTGCTACATCGTGGACGACGACTTCTTGCTCGGCAACCGGTTCCTCATGAGCGACGTCCCCACCGACGGGGATCCTGTACGCCAATTGACGAATGCCCTGCTCCATGACACCGTGAGAAGCCCCGTGCTCTTCGAGGCGTCGCAAGACGGCAAGCGCCGCCTCATGAAGGAGCGCGTCGAAGCCGCGCGCGCCGACGGCATCATCTTCGCGGCCGCGAGCTTCTGCGATCCGGCGTTGCTGGATCGCCCGATGCTCCGCGCGGGAGCGGAAGCGGACGCCATCCCATGCATCGCGTTTCAGTTCTCGGAGAACACGGGGCAGTTTCAGCAGTTCCGGGAGCAAGCCGGGACCTTTGCGGACTCCATCAAGCTCTGGGGAGACAACGAATGACGGCGCCGCTCAAGGACCGCTCCATGGAACTCCAGAAGCAGATGATCGCGGCCCATTACAAGAGGCTGGAAGAGGCTCCGAACACGGGAGAGCCGGTCGTCTACACGTTCGTGCCCGGCAACTTGACCGAACTGATCCGCTCCTTCGATGCGCTTCCGCTGCTGCCGGAGATCAACGCGCTTCAGTCGGGAATGCGAGGCAAGAGCGGCGACTACATCTCGGTGGCCGAGAAGGCCGGCCACTCCGAAGACGTCTGCACGTACGTGAAGTGCGACATCGGCATGCTCAAGTCCGGCAACATCAGCCCGATCGGGACGCGGCTCCCGAAGCCGGACCTGTTGCTTCTCTCGTACACCGGCTGCTACACGTTCATGAAGTGGTTCGAGCTGCTGCGCGAGGAGTACCACTGCCCCACGGTCTTCCTCCACATCCCGTACCAGGGTGAGGGCCGGATCGCGCCCGAGCATCGCGAGTACGTCGTACGACAAATTCGCGACGACTTGATCCCCGCGCTCGAACGCATCACTGGACGGCGCTACGACGAGGACCGGCTCAAGGAATCCCTCAAGTTGAGCGCATCCTCCGAAGATGACCTCGTCGCGGTCCTCGAATCCGCCAAGCACCGGCCGAGCCCGATTGATGCGTATTTCGGCGCGGTGTACTACGTGGGCCCCATCTTCAGCGCGTTCCGCGGGACGCCCGAGGGGAGCGAGTACTACGGGAGCCTTCGGGAGGAGGTCGAACAGCGCGTCGCGCTCAAACTGGGTCCCGTCACGCCCGAGGGTCCGCTCGATGACCAGCGCTACAGGCTCGTCGTCGAGGGCCCTCCGAACTGGACGAGCTTCCGCCAGTTCTGGAAGATGTTCACGGACGAGCAGGCCGTCGTTGTCGCTTCGACATACACCAAGGTCGGCGGCGTATACGACGACGGCTTTCGTCACGACGCCGCGGACCCGCTCGGAACGATGGCGGACTATTGCGGCGGCTGCTACACGAACCTCAATCTGCCCGGACGGATTGACATGCTGGTGAACTACATCCGCGACTATGAGGCCGATGGCTTCGTCATCAACTCGGTCAAGTCCTGCAATTCGTTTTCCGCCGGGCAGCTCCTCATGCTTCGTGAGGTCGAGAAGCGAACCGGACTCCCGGGAGCCTTCATCGAATCGGATCTCGTGGATCCTCGCTACTTCTCCGCTGCCAACATCAAGAACCGGCTGGAGAGCTACCTGCAAATGCTCGAGTCGCGCCGCTCGAGAGCGCGCTCATGAGGTGCGTCGTCGGAGTGGACCTCGGCTCGACGACCACGAAGGCCGTCATTCTCGACGAGCAACGAAACGTGCTCGGCCGGGGCATTACGAACTCCCGCTCGAACTACGACCTCGCGGTGGACGTCGCGCGCACCGAGGCGTTCGTGGCCGCCCGATTCGAGCTCTTGCGCCGCAGGGTGGCCGGCGTCGCCGGCGTGGCGGTGCTCGAGAGGCTGTTTCGCGCGTTCCGCCTCGAGCAGATGCTCTACGAGTTCAAGCGGCTGCATGCCTTGATGGAGGAGGAGTGCGGGCGGAGCGTTCCTCCGGAACGACGGCGCGAGACGATCGAAGCCGTCACCGAGATCTTCCGGCGGATCGAGGCCGAGGAGAGTGCGGCATTCGCCCAACCGGAGGCTCCGCGCCGCTCCGACTTCTTCAGAGACTTCGCGGGATCGTCGTTCACGCGGATCGCCGAGGAGATCGCCGGCCCAGGCTTCGACCGGCTCCAGGGACTTTTCGACAAGTGCATCATCCTCGTCGAGAACGAACCGCTAGCGCTCGGCTTCAGGGATCACATCGGCGCGGCCCTCGCGCGGATCGGCCGACCGCCCGAGGTCGCCTCGGCCGTGAACGAGGCGGTGAACGAGGAGATCCCGGAGATCGCGACCGTCGGCACGGGCTACGGGCGCGCGCGGCTTCCGTTTCCCAAGGAGCAGATCCGTTCCGAGATCCTCTGCCACGGTCTCGGCGCTCATGCGATGTTCCCGGACACGCGCACGGTGCTCGACATCGGCGGGCAGGATACGAAGGCGATCCAGGTGGACGCCGGGGGAATTGTCACGAGCTTCCAGATGAACGATCGTTGCGCCGCCGGATGCGGGCGCTATCTCGGTTACATCGCGGACGAGATGAACCTCGGATTGCACGAGCTGGGCCCCCTCGCGGAGCGAGGCACGCGCCCGACGCGCATCAACTCCACCTGCACCGTGTTCGCGGGCGCCGAGCTGCGGGATCGGCTCTCGCTCGGCGAGAAGCGGGAGGACATCCTGGCGGGTCTCCACCGGGCGATCATGCTTCGAGCCATGAGTCTCCTCGCCCGCTCGGGCGGAGTCTTCGACGAGTTCACTTTCACGGGCGGCGTGGCACGGAACCCTGCCGCGGTCCGCGCTTTGAGAGCCCTGGTGAGCGACAGCTACGGCGAGCGCGTTTTGAATATCTCGCCCGACAGCATCTACACGGGAGCGCTGGGCGCGGCGCTCTTCGCCGGCAAGGTGGCCGAGCGATGAGCACGACGAAAGCGGGCGCGCCGGTTCTCACCGCGGGAATTGACGTCGGAAGCAGCGCGGTCAAGGCTGTCGTTCTTGCGTCCGGCGAGGGCGGAGAGAAGATCCTCTCGCATGCCGCGGTGCGCATTCGAAAGCGCGAGATCTCCGTTGTCATTGACCAGGCGTTCGAGACGGCGGTCGAGATGGCCGGAGCGAACGAGCTTCACTACGTCGCGTCTACCGGCGAGGGCGAGGACATCCCGTACGCGACCGGGCACTTCTACGGGATGACCACGCACGCGCGCGGGGCGCTCTTCCTCGAGCCGCGCGCCCGCTCGGTTCTCGACGTGGGCGCGCTTCATGCGCGCGCTGTCGCGATGAACGGCCGCGGCCGTGTGCTCAACTACAAGATGACGAGCCAGTGCGCTTCCGGGTCGGGGCAGTTCCTGGCCAACATCGCGCGCTACCTCGGCGTTTCGCAGGAGGACATCGGCCCTCTGTCCGCGCAGTCGGCCGCTCCGGAGATGGTCAGCTCGGTCTGCGCGGTTCTCGCCGAAACCGACGTCATCAACATGGTCTCGCGCGGGATCAGCACGCCCGACATCCTTCGCGGCATCCACGACAGCATGGCCGGGCGCTTCGTGAGGCTGTTGCGCTCCCTGGATGTGGAAGGAGTCGCCTTCTTCAGCGGCGGCCTCGCGGGCGACGTCGGCTTGCAAGCCGCGATCCGCGACGCGCTGTCCTCGGAGTTCCTGGGAAAAACCGCTCCGGTCGAACTCGTTTCCCATCCTCTCAGCGTCTTCGCCGGCGCTCTTGGCGCGGCGCTCTGGGGAGCGTTCCGCTATCGCAAACTGGATCTCGGGGGTGCGGCATGGACGTCGAAGGCGACAGCGTGATCATTCGCACGTTGAACCGCGAGGACACGGCCCGGCTGGTAAGGATGGATCAGGAGATCGGCGGGCGCACTCGACATGCCTGGTACGAGGGCAAGATGGCGCAGGCGCTGAAGGACACCGATGTCGTGATCTCGCTCGGCGCCGAGATGGACGGGACCCTCGTCGGCGCTCTCATGGGATCGGTCCGCTTCGGCGAGTTCGGCATTCCGGAGCCGATCGCAGTGCTGGATACGATTCTCGTGGACGGCCGCTATCGCGGGCGGCGAATCGGACTCCGCATGATGGATCAGCTCCTGAAGAACCTCCGCGGCCTGCGCGTCTCGTGCCTTCGCACCGAAGTGGGGTGGGACGAGCTCGAGCTGCTCGGGTTCTTCAGGCGCGTGGGCTTCGCCCCGGCTCCCCGGCTCGTGCTGGAGATTGATCCGGCGCTGGCTCGATTGGCGGAAGAGGACTCCGCATAGACCACAGGATCGCGTTTTCGCGGAGTACGGAGAATAGGGTCGAGGCGAACCAATTATTCTGCTATCTTGTTAAGGTCATGGCGTTTCGAAAAGAGCAGCTCTACCGGTACCGGAAATATGTCGGACTGAGCCGGAATTATCTGACGCTCCAGAAGCTGATCAATGCGTTGAAGATCGAAAGCAAGCTCTTCACGGCCGACCCGGACCTGTCAGGCCTTTATCCCTACAACCTATTTGTTGATTTGCACAACTCCTGCAATTTGAAATGCCCGCTCTGTTTTATGGGACGGAACGAAGTCATTCCCCGTGAGAACAAGATGTCGCTTGAGAACTATCAAGAACTCGTGGCCCCGTTTTCGCCCTATGTCTTCCAGGTATTCCTGCAGAACAATGGAGAACCGTTCCTGAACAAGGATGTTTACAGGATAATCCGGTTTAACAAGGCGAACAGAATGGCGACCATCGCGAGCAGCAACTTCAGCCTGGAAATCGCCCCGGAGTCCATCATTGAGAGCGGCCTCGACTACCTTTGTCTTTCCATTGACGGGGCCTCCGAAGAGACCTATTCGAAGTACCGCGTGAACGGCCGGTTCGGCAAGGTCATTGAAAACCTGAAGAAGTTGATCGCTTTGAAGAGAAAGATGAGATCAAAGACCCCGTTTATCGAATGGCAGACCCTGGTTTCACGATACAATCATACGGAAATGCAGGCCATCCGTTCCATGGCCTATTCGATGGGCGTCGATTTCGTACGGTTCGCCAACCTGAACTTCTTCCCATTCTTCGGGAAGGAGGAACGGCGCGCCCTCCAGAACGAATGGCTCCCTCCCCTGCCCGCATTCCGGGCCTTTGAGGATCAGGGCGAAAACCTTCTGCGGAATGGAAGGACGAAGTGCTTCTGGCTCTGGCGCACGGTCATCATCAATTGCGATGGCGGCATCTTGCCATGCTGCCTGTACGACACGAAGGAATGGGGTAATCTTTATCGCGAGCCCTTTGAACAGATATGGAACAGTGAAACATATCGTCGGGCAAGAAGATCACGGGGTTTGGCGAGCACGGAGAATGACGACATCTGCGACCGCTGCTTCGCCCCATTCCTGAGGAAGAATCAGCCGGGGAGTTTCCTTCGGGTGAACAAGAAATCGCCCTGTATCGCCGTTCCGTCCTCACCATGATACAGGTTATGGACACCGCTTAACGCAAACCCCTTTTCTTCCAGCCACGCAATAACCCGGGGCGCCAGCGCCTGACCTTCATACATCTCGATGTAGGAGCATTCGACATAGAGATGCTTGAATCTATCGAGAACGTCTTCGCACCCCTGCAGCACGTCCAGTTCAAAGCCTTGCACGTCGATCTTCAGCAGCGAATCGGACGGTATGGAAGCGGGCTTGATCCACTCCGAAAGGGGACAGACCGGGACCTGGCGCGTTTCCTTTTCAGCGGCGCCGGGAAACATGCCGGACATCCTGGGGGTGACGGGCAGCATGGATGAGGCATCGTCATCCTTTGTCACGTGGATGACGGCAATCGTATTCTCCCTGCCGAGGGCATAAGGGTACAGCGTCGTATCCGTGTCGCGGGCAAACACATTCTTGAAGATTTGAGCCGGTTCTTGAAGAGGCTCGAAAGAATGGATTCTTGCCTTTGGGAACATCCTGCGCGCTGCCAGCGCGAACTGGCCGCGGTTCGCACCCACATCCACGATAAACTCACAGCGCAAATTCCGCAAGACTGCCAGGTGTTCTGTCCCCGCGGCCGCACCTTTGACAAGCGCAGAAACAAATGAAGGGACCGTTATGATTCGGAGCAGTTTCTTGAACCTCAGCAGGAACATGATCTTGTCTGCCTTGATCGTAAGTCCTCATTGCAAACCACCATTTTCGCACCCTGTACGGCTCCCCGCTTTCTAAACTCCTCCTCCACGGCGCGCGTTAGCGCGGGCCGGTCGGGCGCGACCAGGGCGGCCTCGCGACAGTCGCCCATGAGCCGTTGGACAGCAACATCGGGCGGCGTGCGTTCAAGAAGATCAACGACCACCGCGGCATGCACCTCCCTCTCCGGTACGCTGACCTTCCCTTCTCGGAACTTCTGTTCGAAACGGGTCCCCTTGCATACATGAAAATGGTGGATGCCCACGGTGGAGTAGCCCATGTCGCGTGACACCCTACTCTGGCGCCAAGGCGACGTCCAGACTTACGCACCTGTCCTCCTGATCACAGGCCGTGGACGTGGCATTCTCTCCGTATCCGCTCGGCCTTCTCTCCCGACTTGGGGGAGCTCGCCGTCAAGTTCGGCATCTGGCATTCAGGGTCTGTGCGTTAAGAACGAGCCCCGGCAGATCTCGCCACCGGGGCTCGCGTAACCACACGGACCATCATGGTTCGTGCTACGGGATTCTGGCTCCCCGGGGAGGATCCGAACCTACAGCCCTACCTCGGGTCGAGGGAAAAGGTATTCGGGCCCCCACTGCTGGGGGTATTCCCTACCCACGAAGGTGGCAGACTCGCTCCGGGCGAGCTTCTCCCCCGACGCCGCACCTACCGATACATCGTCTTCACCCGCCCCCAGCTGCTCGGAGCCGTCGGCGTGGCGGCGGATACGAAAGCGGGATAATCCTCCGTCTCGCCGCCCTCAAAGGCCTGGGTTGCGGTTCCGGCCGACCCGTTCCACGGGTAATCGTCCGGGACCGGCCCGCGGGTGATCGAGATGCGCATCCAACTGGGACCCGCGACCGATCCGGCGAGGAACGATGGCGAGGCCACGGGGAAGCACCCGGCCCCGGGGATCGTGATTGGGGCGTTCTTCACAGCCCATTCGTACGAACATCCACCCGCACAGATGAGGTTGTCGTTCCAGTCGCCGTCGTGGTTCCAGTCCACGCAGACGTTCAGGAAGATCTGGACGGGGGGCCCGCAGTTGAAGACCGGGAAGAAGACGCTCCCGGGCGAGCAGGCGAGAAATCCGACGTAGCTCTCCAGTGCCGCATCCGAACCGTCGCCCGTACACTCGTCCTGATCGAAGAACATGCCGTAGGCCCCATCCACGCAATCGGTCGGGATCAGACCGCAGGCGCTGGACCCTATCGCGGGCGTGTTGACCTTTCCGTCCACCTCGCTGTCAATGCCGGCGGTTCCACCGGGCCCTCCCCAGCACCCCATCCAGAATCCCACCGGCGGCTGCAGGTGCCGGACGAATCCCGTGGGTCCGGGAGGCGTGCTGATCGGCGGGCAGGCAGCTTCCATGGTTCCGAATGGAGCGCAGGCGGCGAGGCACGTCGGGAACCTTCCGATTACGCCCCCCGGATAGGCCGGGATGCACTCGGGGGCGTCGCCCCAGTCTTCGATGCTGCGCGAACAATCATCGGGCCCGTCAATGTCGTTGGCCGGCGCCGGATGCGCCGCGAGCGACAAGCATGCCGCGAGCGCGACGGCGTGAATCAGCTTCGCGATTCTCATGGGGATCTCCGTGGTTCCGCTGCGTAAGAGGTGGGTCAATAAGCGGGGGATCGGCCACAACGGTCCGGCGAGATGGAGAGCGTGAAGTCCAAGAGACCCCGCTCCAGCGAGCTCACCGCACCATCAGGTACCGAGCATTATGGGTAACATCGAGCGCAGCGGTCAATAGCTCAGTGACAATAATCGCGCATTGCGGGCGATATTGCGATTACCAACTACCTAATTCCGAACAACGGACCGATGATGGGCGGCCTGATTCTCTCCTTCCTCGATTGCTCGTATTCGCCTCCCAGCATGCAGCGGTGACGGCCGCACCCGGAACCCACGCGTTCCCGCTGGCTCGGGCGTGCGTCCAGGGGGCCCGGCGCGGACAAACTCCCGTTTGACCGATTCGCAGCGTATCCGTATAATTCGGTACGGAATCCTGCGGATCGCTCTCAATTCCCGCTCGTTCTTGTCGAAGAGTGGATCAGCAGTGCGGCACCCCAGAGGCTGCTGGGATGGGGG
>JAGVPR010000355.1 GCA_020052115.1 Candidatus Eiseniibacteriota bacterium | reverse complement strand
GGGGGGCGCGATCGGCGTGAGCCGGTTTCGCGTGCCCGCCCACACTCCCGCGGCCCTCGCCCCTCACCGATACCGCGCCTTGACCATCCCCCAGGTCGCCTCTCTGATCGCCGTCGCGCAGAGCCTGCCGGCCGGGGCGACAAAGCTGCTGCGACACTGGTCCCCCCAGCACAGAGCCGAGCGGAACTCGACGTTCTGGTGGGAGAGCCGCATGCCGATGCGGCGGGAACGGCCGAGGACCACGTCTTCGGCCGAAAGGGTGAACACGGCGCGAACGCAGTGCCCCGGCGGGACGACCACCTGGGCGCTTCCGTGCTCGATCAGCGCCCCGCAGAGCGTGTCGCACCCGGCCGAGACGATCGCCGCCGTCACCGCGATCGTGTCGGGACCCGAGATGTAGAGATCGAAAGTCCAGTCCCCTGCGGGGTAAGCGCCGTCGCGGCAGGAGTCAGGGAGATCGGCGAAGGCGTAGCAGGTGCCGGGAAGCCCCATGGCCCCGCAGGCGCTGTCCGGGCCGAGGCAGAGCATCTGCTCCGCGCCGGTCGGGGGGCAGTTGTCCGTGCCCGGCCACCAGCCGTCGCCCCAGAAGCCGAAAATGGGCGAGTCGTAGAGGTAGAACTGGTCCGCCGCCTGGGCCGGGACGGCTACCGCCCCGAGAACGACCGCGGCCAAGGCCGCCGCGAAAAGCCGCCATCCACGCACGAGCATCCCCTCTCTCGACCCCGGCGCTCCATAAAGCGCTATCTTGGGCCAGGCAGGGGCCGGTTTCAACGCGATCGAGCCCGGCGTTGACAGAGGACCCCGAAGCCCGTATAATCGCATGGTGTAATGCCCCTTCAAGTCCCTCTTGGAGTTGGCCACGGGCAAGCGGAGGTTGGTCGCCGGACCCTTGGTACCGAGCATCCGAAACTGATCGGTCGCTCCCCTTCGATCCGGAAATGCAACGGCTGACGGGAAGGCCTGTGGTCAAATCGTCTTTCTGCGTCTTCATCGCGCTTCTCTGCGCGCTTCTTGCCCTGGCCGGCTCCTCGCAAGGCGAGGACGGGACGGGCGGCGGCTCGACGTCGCCCGCCGACTCGGCCGCGGCGGCGGATTCGGCCGCCACTGCTGACAGCCTTGCGCTGCTTGCAAGGGGCGACGCGGACCCCGGCTTCCACCCGCAGTACTCCTCTTCCTACGAGATGAACAAGCAAGCGCGAAACTGGGGACAGACCTTCTCCGTGAACGAGAGACTGGGTCCGTTCCTCGTTCAGAACAGCACGAATGTCATCCTGGGCCGCGATCAGAACCGCGGCAATCGGCGCACGCGCTTCGCAACCTCGACGGCAACCGCGACGGTAGATCTCGGCCTTGGGTTCTCGGGCGCGATGTCCGGCGAGATGTCGCGCCGCACGGCCCTGGATGCGCTCACCAGGACCGAGGACAACTCGACGAAGGGAGATCTCTCGCTCAGCTATTCGCGGACGACGGGCCCCCTTGCGACGAACGTCTCGGCCTCGGCAGGGATCTTGAAAAACGACGTCTACGGCCAATCATCGCTGGGGCGCGTCCGCCAGCCCGCAATCGAGGACCCCGTGGACTCGACCCGGGTGGACTCGACGCTCGCTCTGGGCACGAGCCTCGGGGTATCAGGCTCCGCGACCTACAAGCCCACCCGGCGCTTGTCCTCGACCGCGACATTCAACGCGGAGCGCTCGGAGCTCGACTCTAGGATCTTCGTCTTCTGGCGGGGCCGCGGTCAGCGCGACACGTCGGAGACATCGCCCAACCGCAACGGCAACTGGATGGCCTCCCTACGCACCGAGTACACCCACGCGACGGCGTCGAAGCTCACCCTGGACCTCCGATCGTCCAATCGAGACAACGAGTACTACCTCGTTCAGCAGGGCATCGAAAAGAGCCGCAGCACCGACAACGGGGTGTCCCTGAACGCGATCTGGAAGCTGCCGCTCTCCGTGGACGGTCGCGCGGACGTCTATGTGCGAAGGAGCGATCAGTCCTACCGGAAGCTCCCCGACCGCGGGACCGTCGGCGACCAACAGGGCTTCACGATCGGCGGGTACCGCCTGATGCCGTTCCGGGTCGAGGCCTCGGTGGATTTCGGCGTGGACCTCAGGAAGAACTCCTACTACGTGACGCGGCTCACGGAGAACGACGTCCGCTCGCGGAGCATGAAACTGTCATTGAAGCGCGAGTTTTCCAGACGCTTCAGCGTGTCGGCCACCAGCAACCTGGGGCTCACGTCGTTCTTCTACCATCCCAGCGACTCCCTGCGGATCAACAATCCGAACGAGTACGCCCAGCGCCTGGCCCAGGATCGTGACGACTACCGGCGGTTGCTCGACTTCAGCGTTCTCTACAAGCCCGGGCCCAAGTTCGACACCTCACTCTCGCTGCAAAGGAACGACCGGAAGACGGTGTACGTGAAGGCGCGCGCCTCGGGGAACAATACGCAGAGCGAACGGTATCAGATCCTCGCCTCGATCACCTATCGCTGGAGCGGGCGCACGCAGATCACGCAGAGGTACTCCATCGCCGCCGACTACAGCTACTTCGTCTTCAACGAAGCCGGAAACTCGCTCACGCGCGAGACAAAGGTGCTGACGGAGATCCGGAGCCGCCTGACGAACCGGACGGAGCTTCTGCTCGGCCACGACTTCAGATTCCGCGACTCGGGCAGCTACAAGAACCAGCTCTACGGGCGCTCGCTGGAGGACACGCAGCAGAATCTCCAGGCGCAGACGAAGTACACCCTCCATGAGGATCTCTCGTTGAGCCTCAAGCAGCGGATCGAGACGCGCAGCGCCCACTCGCTCTTCACAGACGACACGCAGAGAACCACGCGCCTCGAGCTGATCGAGGGGATTGATTTCGGCCACTCGTTCGCCAGCGGATTGTCTCTAGACGGATCCTTCAACCGGACGGACAGCTACCTCGCGCAGCCTGGGATCACGCTGCCGAGAAAGGAGAAGTTTTGGCTCATCGCGGCGTCGCTCAGCAAGCGCTTCTGAGGCCTGCGGCAGCGCTCTTGGCGCTGGCCTTGGCGGGTCCGGGGTGCGGGCTCTTCGATACTCGCACCCCCGAGACGCCCGAAACGCCCATCACGATTGATACGCGCCCGAGAACAATTCCGTCCAACGTGGTCTATAATGTACGTAGCGCCTTCAAGGCCGGCCAGCAGGGGCTCGGCGTCTACGATCAGAACATCGCGACGGACCTCGCTTTTGAGCCGGATCCCCAGGACGTCACGGAGATCGGCGGCAATCCGTTCACGAACTGGGGCAAAGACAGAGAGAAGAGCAACATGGGGAGCGTCTTCGACCGGTACGGGGTCCTGACGCTGAGCCTCAATCTCAGCGCCGCCGAGGAGTCCACGCTCGTCACGCCGCCCGTGGACCCAAATGCAGACAACGAAGTCTATTTCCGCTCGACCCCGTACACGATTTCCGCGGAAACAGACACCCTCTTCGCGGGCAAGACGGACCTGTATTTCCGCGACAACACCGGAACTTGGACGATATACAAATGGGTGGATATCCGGGATCAGTCCCTGGGCAGAAAGACGTTCGGCCTCATGAAGGCATCCGTGGAGGCCCGCTGACCCGACGAAGTGATCGCGACCCCCGGGCCGCGGAACGGAGGAGAGCAACGATGAAAATCCGCAACCTGCTGCCGCTCATCGGCGCAGCCCCCCTGGCCTTGATGCTCCTGGGCTGTCCGTTCAGCCCGGATAAAGAGCCGCCCAAGCCGACGCCGGACGCGTACCTGCCCCAGACGAAACCGGAGAACGTCCTGGAGAACCTCCAGACGTCCTATGTCCAGCGGGAGATCACCCGGTTCGACTCGCTGTTGTTCGACTCGCAGGCGCCGGGCGCCGACTCGACCGAGGGGTACACCTTCCGATTCTGGGACTGGGACGTGCAGCATGAAGTCGTGCCCGATGCGACCTGGGGCCGCACGGAGGAGATCCTGAGCGCCTCCTCGATGTTCGCCTCCCCCGATGTCGAGGACATTGACATCAATCTCACCTACACCCCTCCCTATTACGACAACACGCAGGGCCACGAAGGGCAGCAGATCATCTACGTCACGAACGCCAGCCTGAGCGTCGTGGCCAGAGAACCGGATAAGCCGGACCCGACGACCTACCTGGTCGTTTCGAACCTCGCCCGGTTCCGCTTCAAGGTTCAGTACGTGAGCGCCAAGGGCGACTCCCTCTGGCGCATCATCTACTGGGAGGACCTCGGCTCCACTTCCGCGGCGAAGCCCGGTGGGCCCTCGCTCACCACCATGGCGCGCAACCGCACGGAGAAGATCGCTGCCGCGGCCCGCGGGCAAATCGCCAAGGGCGCGCCACGCCCGGCGCTCGCGCGCGATGCGTTCTTCACGCGAAAGCCGGAGGAGAGCCGTTAGGGTTTCCCGAAGACGGAGCGCAAGGAGAGGGACGATGAGGATCCGCGCCCTCCTCCCGATCGCCGGCGCAGCCATGGTGGCGATGAGCCTCCACGGCTGCGCCGATTCGTCTTCACCCGCGGGGCCGCCCTGACCCGCCCGCGCGCCGGTCGCCTCGCGCCGCCTTGACAGTCCCTCCGCTGCATGTCAGCATCCGACTCCGGTCAATTGCGTGTGAGCGGAGCGTCTCGTGGCAGCGAAAAAAACCCGCGGCAGATCGAAATCGAGCGGGCCTCCGACCGGCCTCTTCGTGCTGGCTGGTCTGGCGGCGCTCGCCCTCATTGCCTACTTCGCGGTTCCCCGGCTTCTTCCGAGCAGCAGCATCGTACACGCCTCGAAAACGCCTGACGCGGTGCGCGAATCCGGCGACCGGCTGCGCGCCGTCCTCGGCGACCCGGCGGACCCGGCCGCC
>JAGVPR010000348.1 GCA_020052115.1 Candidatus Eiseniibacteriota bacterium | reverse complement strand
GGCCGTGCCGTTCGCCTCGAAGGAACGCATCGCGTCATGGCTCAAGACGACGACCTCGCGCGCGCCCGCGCCGATGCACTCGCGAACGACCGCCTCGACCATGTCGGGGTGCGTGTTGAGCGCCTTCTCCGGCGCGCTCTCCCCGATCGGGTTCGGCTTGATGACGACCTTGTCGCCCGAGCGCACGAAGCGGGAGAAGCCTCCGAGCGCCTCGACGGCGGCGAGGCAGTTCCTCGCCGGAGAGGCTCCGCGGGCAATCACGAGGTCTAGCGCTGCGGCGCCGGTCGCCGGCTCGGCGAATGCACGCGGCAAGGAAAGACCCGAGACGAACCCGGCTCCCACGATCGCGCCGCTCTGGAGAAACTTCCTTCGTGTGAGACTCATGGATTCATCTCCTTCTTCTCGCCGCCGCCCGTCTCCGCGAGAGCGGCCCGCGCTTCGTCCGCTTGCGGCCCGTCCGACACGAGTTCCAGGAAACGCCGATAGGCCTCCGCCGAGCGCTCCCTGTTTCCGAGGTCATGATAGACGCGGCCGAGCATGAAGTGTGAATTCGAGAAACCGGGATCGAGCGCGATCGCCTTCTCGTACTCGCGAGCCGACTCATCGAGCCGGCCGGCCCCCAGGAGCCCCTCGCCGAGACTGTCGTGTGCGTTCGGATCATCGGGTGCGGCCGCGGCGTAGCGCTCGAAGTAAGGAAGGGCCTGCTCGGCCCGGCCGCTGGACATGTACTGGTAGCCGATCAGGTTCAGAGCCGTCAGGTCGTCCGGGTTTCGCTCCAGGTAGAAATCGAACGCCTTGACCGAGTCCTCGGTGCGGCCGAGCTGCATGTAGGTGTACCCGAGCGTGAAGTGGAGATCGGCTTCGTCCGGCGCCAGCGACCGCGCCTTTTCGAGCACTTCCACAGCCCTCGCCGCCGACCGCACCTGCGCGTACATCTGACCGAGCGCCATCAACGCCCCGGCGTCATCCGGCGTCTCACGCACCTGGACCTCGAGTTCGGCTATCGGCCGCCAGTTCTGCTCGAGCGTGTTCCGCGCATACTCCGTTCGCAGACCGCCCGGGTGCGACCGGATGAAAGCATCGAGACGGCGGCATCCGCCCGTATAGTCCCCCGCGATGGCCGTCTCGAGTGAGATCTTCCGGTATTCGGCGCATTCGCGAAGGGCGGGATTCACGCCCATCGCAAGCAGAGAGTCGGTAAGCGCCAGGGCTCTCGCGTACTCCTGGCGCAGGATCCCGGTCGCCTCTGAGTAGATCTCGTACGGCGCCCAATCCGTCGTGTGGTGCTTTTCGATGATCTCTCTCTTGGCCAGAGCTTCGCCAAAGAGCATCGAGGACGGATACCGCTCGATGACAAACAGAAACTCCCCCGCGGCCTTCGACTCATCGCCCAGCGATTCGAAGCACTCCCCCATCCGGAAGTGGGCCACGGCCGCGATCTCCGGCGCCGAGAACTTCGCAAGCATCCCCTGGTAGGCGTCAATCGCCTTACGCGGCTCCCCGGCGTCGGCGTAGGCGCGCGCGGCCGCCTCCGCGACACGATTCACCCAGGCTTCGTCCGCGCTCTCACGGCTCGTTCCTGCGAGCCGGAGCGCCTCTTCGTACGCGGCAGCGGCGAGGGTGTGGTCGCCGCGGCCATCGGCGCATTCTCCCTTGCGAAGCGCGGCCTCCAGGGCCAGCGGGCTGTCGGGATACTCGGACAGGACCCTCTCGAAGGCGGAGAGCGCGGCGGTCGAGTCGCCCCGCCCGGCAAGATGGAGATTGGCGATCGCCGTTGCCGCCACCGGGGAGAGACGATCCTTGGGATGGGCCTTGAGGAAGGACTCGTACGCTCCGATCGCGCCGTCGTGGTCTCCGGCGAGACCGAGCCGGGCTGCCCGGTCGAATTCGGGGGGCGTGGACGCAGCGACGATCCGAGCGATGAGAAAGACGGCGAGAGCGACAGCGACGGGTGTGCAACGGAGCATTGTCCCTCCCCGCGGGAGGGGCGGCCCCGCTATCGACATGTGAAGAAATCTCGATGAGCGTAGCGAGGCCCCGAGCGCGGTTCAAGGTGGATCTGGGCGGATGTGTCCCGCAGAGCCTCCTTCTGTGTCATCGTCGGATGTCCCATGGGGCGACATTTTCACGTTGCAGTTGGGGGTGACACTTTCATGCAGCGGAGACAGGGGGGACCCGACCTCCTGGCCCGCAAGGCTCCGGCGGAGTATCATCTTGCGCATGGAAGAACGTCCTCCGCGCTCGGCGGCGCCGGCCCCCGGGCGGCCCGGCGAATCCCGTCTGGACAGACTCATCCGCGAGGCCCGTCCTTACGGCCCGGGCGACCGCGAAGGACTCCGCCGATTCCACGAGGAGATGTTCGGTCCCGAATGCCCGCAGCTCGACGATGCACGCTTCCGCTGGCTCTACGAGGATTCGCCGAGCGCATCTCCCGACGCGCCACCGGTGTGGCTTCTCTTGAAGAACGACCGGATCGCCGGAGAACAGGCCGGGATCCCGCACCGGCTGAAGGTCGGCCGGGAAGAGTACCGTGCCTCCTGGGCGATTGATCTCATGGTGCGCGAGGAGTGGCGCATGCGCGGGATCGGCCCGGCCCTCAGCGAGGCGCACACGCTGGCTTTCGACGTGGTGGTCGCGGCTGGAGCCACCGACCTCGTCTACCCGGCGTATCTGCGGCTGGGCTGGCACGATCTCGGCGGAATTCCCTTCTTCTTGAAGCCGATAGACCTCGGTCGGCTGCTCTCCATGCGCCTCGTGTTGAGTCGGCCGCTCTTGCTCGGGACGCGGCTCGTCTCCTGGGGCATCCGCGCACTCGACACCGTGAGCGCGCTCGGCTCCAGAAGCACGGCTCCCACGCTCGAGGTCGTCCCGAACTTCGATGAACGCGTGGACGACATCTGGGAGGCGTGCTCTCCCTACTATCCGGTCATCGCCAAGCGCGACCTCGCCGGCCTGCGCTGGCGATTCGATCATCCCGTTCCGGCCGGCCGCTACGAGCGCGGTTATCTTCTCTGCGACGGATCTGTCCGCGGGTATGCGGTCCTTCGCGTTGGGTCTTTGCTGGGTGCGCCGATGGGCTTCATCGTGGATTACCTGTGCGCGCCCCGCGATACGGCGAAGCTGCTCCTCGCGTGCGTGGAGCGCTTCCGGCGACAGTCGGTGGCCGGTGTGGTTTGCGAGATCCTCAACGACCACGCCCGGGAGCCCTTGCGGCGCGCGGGGTTTCTCAGGGTCAAGCGGCGCGTGGACCGGCGCCTCCTGTGGAAGGCGGGCCGCGGACGCCCGCCGGAGGCCGCGTTGCTGGACGACCCTCGCAACTGGTTTCTCACTCGAGCGGATGGCGATGTGGAGCATCCCGACCCGCGTCTGGACCGCGAGTAGGATCGCGAATCGGGAAGGGACCGTTCAGCCGGAGGTTCCGGGTACGACAGGCTCCACAGTGAGCGCCGGGGCGTGCAGGTAGATGGCGGACCGGCGCCTCTCGTCAATCGCCTTGCAGGCATGCTCCGCTTCGGAAAGCTCCAACCCCGCGGCGCGGGCGATTTCCGCCGCAGAGACGCCCAGATTCCGGCCGAGCAGACACAGGTCCATCTGCCGGTAGGGCAGCCGGAAGAAGAACTCGTCCTGGCTCAGTTCCAGCGGGTAGGTGTCCGCGGTTGGAGCGCGGAGTCGGATCTCCTCGGGAATCCCCAGATGGCGCGCGAGCTCGTACACCTGGGTCTTGTAGAGATGGGCGATGGGCTTGATGTCGCCGGCGCCGTCGCCGTTCTTCACGAAGAAACCCTGATCGTATTCCAGCCGATTCGGCGTGCTGGCAACCGCGTAGAGGAGCCGGTCGGCCTCCGCGTACTCCAGCATCTTTCGCGTGCGCTGCTTGAACGCCATGGCGGCGATTATCTCCCGATAGACCTCCGCGGTCGGCCTCTTGCGGGCCTCGCGCCCCTCGGGATCGCGCACCACGACGACGAAGAACGGCACGCCGCCGCCGCCGCGAGGGCCGCCGCGCACGATCTTGCACTTCCACCCCGCGCCGTATTCTGGAAAGAGCCGGCGGACCGCTTCATCGCGCCTCCGGTAGCAGCCCACGGCATCGAGCATCCCGGAGATGTCCACTATCTTCGTCGCGATCCCGAACGACTCGGCCACCCGGCGGCCGAGGTCGAGGCTCTCCGGGCTGCTTTCCTGGTCGGGCATCAACAGACCGAAGACGCGATCGGCTCCCAGCGCGCGCGCACACAGCGCAGCCACCACGCTGCTGTCCACGCCGCCGGAAAGACCCACGACGGCGCCCCTGCGGCGCAATTCCTCGACGACCTCGTGGCGCAGCCAATCGGACACGCGCGTGCACTCCGCGGCGGGATCTATGTTGAGCAGCGTCTCCCAAGCGCCTGGATCCGGCTTCATTCCGCAACCTCCCCGGGCGTGGCCCTGCGGATCAGCTTGTTGCTCGCGGTGCGCGGCAGCGACTCGCGAAACTCGACGTGCTTCGGGACGAGCAGCTCCTCGAGATAGCGGCTGCAGTGGCGGAACACATCCTGCTCGGTGAGATGGCAATCCGGCCGCCGAACGATGATCGCCTTGACGGCCTGGCCGAGAATCTCATCGGGAACGCCCACGACGATCGCCTCCTGGACCCCCTCGATTCGGTAGAGCGCATCCTCGACCTCGCGCGGGCTGACCTTCTCTCCACGGCTCTTGATGATGTCGTCGCGGCGGCCTACGAAGTAGAGGAAGCCCTCCTCGTCCGCCCGGAAGTAGTCGCCGGTATGAAGAACCCGCTCTCCCGGAAGCGAACCGGGACGGAGAACACGCGCGGTCTCCTCGGGAAGCCCCCAGTACCCGAGCATGACGTTGCTCCCGCGGACGACGAGTTCGCCGACCACGCCGGCGGACACGCGCTCGCCGCCCTCGTCCACGATGAACGCTTCGGTGTTCGGCATCGCTCGGCCAACCGAATCGGGACGGCGGTCGATCTCCGAGGGCGGAAGGTAGGAAACGCGCTTGCACTCCGTGAGCCCGTACATCGAAAAGAGCCGCACGTGAGGCAGGCGGCGGCGGAACTCCTGGATGTGCGCGACCGGAAGCGCCGCGCCGGTGCTCGTGACATAACGCAATGCCGACAGATCGTAGCGGGCCAGATCCAGCCTCAGCAAGAGGGCGAGGATCGTCGGCACGACCGGCAATCCGGTCACTTTCTCATCGGCCATCAACCGCAGGGCGACGTTCGGATAGACGAAGGAGCGCTCGAGCACGACCCGCGCACCGCGCTTGAAGGCCATGAGCACCTGATACAACCCGTAGTCGAAGGACAGCGGCAGGAGATCGGCGATGATCTCGTCCTCGCGGATCTCCAGGTAGCTGCTGATGGATGTCGCGGCGGCGAGCATATTGAGGTGCGAGAGCGCCACGCCCTTCGGCCGGCCCGTGGACCCGGACGTGTAGATCAGAGCCGCCAGGTCGAGATCTACTCGCGTCTCCGGCCGGACCGCCGAACGCGCGCTGCCTCTTGCGACGACATCTTCGAAGCGGAGCATCGCGAGACCCCGAGCGGCGGCGGAAGGCGGGGGCCCCACGGAGATGAGCGTGCGCAGGTGCGGGCAGCGCGAACCGACTCTCTCGGCGTCACCCAGCCGCTCGCCCGGTAGAACGAGGGCGGTCGCGCCGGAATCGCCGAGGATGAGGCCGAGCTTCTCTTCCTTGGTCGCGGGGGAGATCGGAACGAAGGCTCCGCCCGCTCGCAGGATCGCGAAGATCGCCACGACCGCCTCGACGGAGTTCTCGAGAACGACCGCCACACGATCTCCGCGCCGCACACCCGCTTCGGTGAGGGCGTCGCTCAAGAGGCGGCACTGGGTCTCGAGCGACTGGTAGGTCACGCGCCGTGACCCGCAGATGAGGGCTTCCTTCTCGGGCGAGCGCTCCGCGGAGTCGCGAAGGAAGTCGTCAACGTGCATGGTCCGGGTCAACCTCGAGCCTGCTTCTTTCCGACGAAGGTCGCGATCCGCTCGAGCGAATCGAGATTGGCGGGATCCATCTCCTCCTCCTCGACCTCGATGCCGTAAGTGGTTTCGAGGAAGTTGACCAGTTCCAGAACGCCGGTGGAATCAATGATCCGGCTCTCGAGAAACGACGTGTCGCCGTTCAGCATCACGTCGGATCGGCCGAAGAGAAAGTTCTCGATCACGAACTGCCGGACTTGCGCCTCAATCGTCACCATCGCGCCGCCCTTCTCCTCGTGCTGCGAAGTCCTTGCCGAACTGCTGAAGCCAGAGCTGCGCCGAGAGGATCCCGGTGAGCGCCATTCCGTCCCTCACGCCCGGGGCCCTTCCTTCACGGACCTTCTTCACCAGGAGAGAGACCGACTTCGGAGAAAACACGCCACACCGCCTGATACCTTCCTCCGAGAGAAGCTCGTCCACGTATGGAAAGCGCGCCCGTCCCGTGGCCGGGTCGAAGAAGCTCACCGCCTCGGGGGCACGGTACGGCTGCTTGGTTCGACGGCGAATGGTCTCGGGGACCAGGCCCTCGGCCGCGAGCCTCAGAACGTGTTTCTCTTCGAGCCCTCTCATCTTCACCCACGGAGGCAGCTCGGCCGCGAAATCCACGACGCGCGGGTCGAGGAAGGGGAACCTCCCCTCCACGCCATGAGCCATGCCCATCCGGTCCCCCTGCGAGGAGAGGATGTAGCCGGGCAGCAGCAGAGAGGTTTCGAGATACTGTGCCTGACAGAAGTAGTGCCACCCGGCGTAATCATGCGGGAGCCACTGCTCGAGATCCACTACGGGATCGGAGCCTTTCATCGCCTGCTTGACGTCGTCGGAGAAGAACGCCGTGAGCGAAGGCGCCAGACTCCACCGCGGAAGATGCGAGAAGAAGGGCCGGTCGAGATCCTCCGGCCGCGCATGGAAGAAAGCCCTGAGATAGGCCATGGATTGCCGCTGGAGACGCGGCTGGTACGGATACAAGCGGCGAAGCAGCGCGGGCCGGATGAGAGACTCCCCGCGGCGCGCGCAGAAGTGGCGGATCTTGGTCTCCTTGAAGATGTCGTAACCGCCGAGGATCTCGTCGCTGCCCTCGCCGGTGATGACGACCTTGAATCCGGCCTCGCGCACCAGACGCGAGAGCAGGAACAACGGCGCAGGCGCGGTTCGCATGATCGGCGTCTCGGCGTGCCAGATGACATCGGGAAAGACGCGTCCGATATCCTCGGGGCGGCACCACACCGAATGATGCGGCGTGCCCAACCGCGCGCTCGCCTCATCCTGCCAGGCGCCCTCATCGTACTCGCTCTCCGTGAATCGGATGGAGAACGTCTCCAGCGGATGCCCCGCCTGACGGACGGCGAGCGCCGCCGTCAGAGTCGAATCGAGGCCCCCGCTCAGATAGCAGGCGACGGGCACGTCGGATCGTAGTCGGAGATGCACGGCCCCCTTCAGGAGGTCGAGCAGCTCGGCGGCGTGCTCCCCGTCCGTCGGGCGGCGTTCCCGAGGGTCAAACGAGCCGGGGTAGCTCGGTCGCCAGTACTGCCGGAGCGACTCGCTCCCCTTCTCGAGGACGAGCGTGTGTCCGGGAGGAAGCTCGCTCACATCGCGGAACATCGTGCGCGGCGCCACGGCGGCCCAGAAGGTGAATACTTGACGCAGAGCCGCCGGATCAATCTCGCGGCTGATCCCGGCGTGCGCGAAGAGCGCCTTCATCTCGGAGGCGAAGACGATGCCTCCGTCGGCGCGGGCGTAGAAGAGCGGCCGCACGCCGAGGCGATCCCGCGCGAGCAGGAGCCGCTGCCGGCGCTCATCCCACAGCGCGAAGGCCCACTGCCCGTTGAATCGCTCGAGACAGCCGTCCCCGTCCTCCTCGTACTGATGCAGGATGATCTCGGAGTCGGAGTGCGTCGAGAAACGATGCCCCCGCAGCTCGAGTTCGTGGCGGAGTTCGACGTGATTGAATATCTCGCCGCCGTGGACGAGCCAGAGGCTGCCATCCTCGTTGGCCATGGGCTGGCGGCCCCCCGCCGGATCCATGATGCTCAACCGGACATGGCCAAGCCCCACAGGCCCCTTGGCGTATACACCGGACCCGTCGGGTCCTCGATGAGCGAGGAGCCCTAGCATCCGCCCGAGGAGCGGCTCGTCCGGCGGGGCGTCAGAAGGTCGGAAGTATCCGGCGATGCCACACATATCCGACGATTCTACAGGCATCTACGGAATCGGGGCAAGGACGCGAAGCCCTCCGGGTTGCCCCGCGCGCAATTCACGCGGACTCATCGCCGGGAAGTCCGGCGAACGCCTCTTGCGGCCACGGCCTCAAGGACGCACGACGAGAGTCCCCGTCATGCCCTTGGCCATGTGGCCGTCCTTGTGGCACATGAACTCGTACTCCCCCGGCTTGGCGGGCACGAAGGTGACCGTCTTGCTTCCCGGAAAGAAGCCGAGCGCCCCGACGTTCTCGTCTATCTCGATTCCGGCCTCGGGTGCGTAGAGGAAGAAGTTATGCGGGACGAAGAAGCTCCGCTTCGTGAGCCTCAACTCGACCGGAACTCCCGCCTGCACGACGAGGCGGCTCGGTTCGAAATAGAAACTGTGAAGGGAGATCTCCGCGACCTGCTTCCCGTCCTTCGGCGCCGCCGTTACCTCGACGGTCGGCAGGTCGCGTCCCGAGGTCCCGCAGCCGGCCGCGAGTGCGCCCAGGAGAAGAACAAACGCCGCGCCGAGCGCCGACCAAGACCCGCCCCGCACTTCCACGAACGGCATTTCGAAATGTCGCATATTGGTTCTCCTTGCCCCCAGATCCGCCGGCGGCAACACCGGGCTCCAGAACAGAGCCTCGATGAGAAGTGCGCGCGGACCGCCCGCTTTCAAACGCCGCCGCGTACGCTCGGAGAATAGCAGGATCCTCCCTTGCCGGTCCGGCAGCTGCGGCCGATACTGCGATGGACAGCTGGACATCCGGCCCGGCCGGACATTTGAGGAGCTGGACCAGCCGGCCACCGGTTCCGGAGTCCTTTGAGCGCGCCGCGGGGCGCATGATGGCCCTTGCAAGGCTCTTTCCCGGCGAGGAAGACGGAGAATGACGCGACACGTCTTTCGTACACAGCTCCTGCTCGTGGCCGGCACGCTCGTTGTCTTCGCGCTGGGCGCGATGGTGGCGGAAATGTCCTACCGGCTCCGGCTGCGACGTCCTGTCGAGGAGCGCGAGCTGACCTACCGCGTGGCGCCGGCCATGTACGTGGAATTCGACGAGGCGCATGGTGAGCGCTTCAAGCCGGGCAGCGATCTCTGGGTGACGTACGTGCGGGACGGCCGCGTGGTCTGGGGAACCGTCGCGTCGCGATCGAATCGCGACGGGCTTGGCGGCCGAACGACGTTGGCGGAGTACGACTCCAGCGAGGTGAAGGTGCTCGTCTTCGGCGACTCGTTCACCCACTGGAATCAGGAAGGCGTCTCGTGGCCCGACCTGTTGCAGGATGAGTTGGAGCGAAGGCTCGACAGACGGGTGGCGGTGCTGAATTACGCGCGGGGCGCCTACGGCGTCATCCAGATGCTCGAACTGGCCGCCGAGCGGGCCACGGCATTGAAGCCGGATCTCATCGTGGTCGCGCCGATCGGTGACGACTTCAGTCGGGCGCGCTGGTGGTGCCGCGAGGTGGAGCGAGACGGTCACGCTCGGTGGATGTTGTCTTCGAAGAAAGACTCCTTCCTGGACTGTCGTTTCGCCGTGGACGAGGTGCTGCTGGACTCCCGAGCGACGCGCTCATGGTGCGATTCCACGCTGCGCCTTGGGGGGCTCGACCCGGTGGTGGAGTCGTTGAATCGGCGATACTCGGAGATGGCGCGCGAGATGGACGCGGTGCGAAAGCGGGTCCGGTTGTTCTCGGTGCGCGAGTCCTATCTCCTTCGACGGCTCGTGCTGCACGACCCGTTCGGCAGCCGCCTTCGGGCCCTTCCGCGAACGACGATCTCCAACTATCGCGACGATCCCGGAGCCTCAACAGCCATCGAAACCCTCCGAGCCGCTCGCATTCCGGTCATGCTCGTTTACCTGCCGACGCGAAGCGAGGTGGTCGCGCGCAAGAGCTTCATGTCGCCTCAGGCCCGTCGCCTGGCCCGGAGCCTCGAGCGGGAGTTCGGGAGCCGGTTCGAGGAGTTGCATTCCGGGTTCGTCGGGCAGGTGCCGGACCCGTTCGACTTGAAGCCGTTCGACGGACATCCCAGCCGGCCGGCGCTGCAGTTCTACGCGGAGCAAGTGGCCGAGCGGTGTCTTGGCGCCTATCTCAAGGCGGGCCGCGAAGACGCGGTGTCGCCGATCGAGACCGACCCGCACTGAGAGTTTCCCCGGCTTGCGAGATCCTGCTATTCTCTGTATCTGAAGCCGCCGCTGCGAGGCGCCGCCGGCCTCCAGGTCACCACCTTCTGCGATACGCCCACGACCGCGGGCAACGCCGACTGGCAGATAGACACGGATCAGCCGATCCCCGTGCCCGACCAGAGCGGCATCGGCTCCGGTACGCCGGAAACGTATTGGGTCGGCGCCATCTCCTCGTGGGGCGTTGCGCTCGTCCAGCGCGGCTACACCGTGGCGACGAACGCCGCCCCGTTGACCTACAACGATCCCTTCAACCCTTACGATCTCTCAAACTACGACGTGTTGATTGTGGCCGAGCCGAACACGCGCTTCGGCACGGCGGCGGCCGGGCAGACATCGCTTTCGATCTTCGACGCGTCCGGCCGCATGGTCCGGCAACTCGTGTCCTCCCCGGAGAGCGCCGGCGCGCACGCAGTCCGCTGGGATGGAGCGTCCGCCGACGGCCGCCGAAGCCCCGCAGGCATCTACTGGTACCGGCTCAACACGCGCTCGGGCGCCGCACGCGGCAAGCTCGTCTTGTTGAGATAACGGCCCCGCAGAGAATCGGCCGGCCCGTTGCTTTCCCCACCCCCTGGACATTCCCTCGCCGCCGCGCCATGCTCGCCCCATGAAGTTCACGGTCAAGAACGGCGGAACGCTATTCGATCTGCTCTGCGAGAAACTCCAGCCGGCGTCCCGCAGCAGCATCCGGAAGATGCTCCAGCAAGGAGCCGTCACGGTGGACGGCGAGGCCGCCGCGAGAGGCGATGTCGAGGCGCGCCCCGGCCAGATTGTCGCCGTTCAGCGGCTCCGGCGCGTCCAGGACGCCGCATCTCCCGTCCCCGTGCTCTTCGAGGACCGCCACGTCATCGCCGTGATCAAGCCGGCGGGAATCCTCTCCATCGCCACGGAGAAGGAACGCTCCAGAACCCTCTACCGAACGGTGAACGAGTACGTGCAGCTCAAGTCCAAGGGGCGCGAGCGGATCTTCATCGTCCACCGGCTCGATCGCGAGGTCTCGGGGATCATGTTGTTCGCGAAGAGCCTCGAGGCGCAGGACACCCTTCAGCGCGGGTGGAGCGGTTCGGAGAAGCTCTACTGCGCCCTGGTGGAGGGCCGTCCCCCCGAGGGGCAAGGCACCATCCGGAGCTGGCTCCGCGAGAGCCGCGCGCAGAAGGTCCATTCCTGCCGCGAGGGTCCGGAAGCGCGGCTCGCCATCACTCACTACAGGCAGCTCAAGGCTCTTCCCGAGCACACACTCCTGGAGATCCGACTGGAAACGGGCCGGAAGCACCAGATCCGCGTCCACCTGTCGGAGATGGGCTGCCCGGTCGTCGGCGACAAGCGCTACGGCGCGGGACCAAGCCCGATCCGGCGCTTCGGGTTGTGCGCGTACTCGCTCGCCTTCGACCATCCGGTCACGAAACAGCGCGTGAGCCTCCGGATACCCGTGCCCAGCGTCATGCGGGAGTTCCGCGGAGGGTAGGCAACGCGTCGCGCCTGATGACGACCGGCCGTGCTAGACTCGCCGTCGCCTGCCGGAGAGGAAAGCCCATGAAGGTGCAGCGCTGGCTCGCCGTGCCCGCAGTCCTCATGGCGGCGTTTCTTCTTGGATGCGGCGAAGACTCCACGAAACCGAAACCACCTCCGGACTCGCACATCACATCGACGCTCAAGCAGATTCGCTACCGCCGCAACTTGCCTTCCCTCGCGGCGGCCGTCGTGAGCGGCGACTCGATCCTCGAAGTGGGTGCCGTGGGCATTAGACGCCAGGGGAACGCCGCACAGGTGACGCTCGACGATCACTATCACCTGGGCTCGAACATCAAGGCGATGACCGCCATGCTGATCGCGATGGAAGTCGAAGCAGGCCGGCTCCTGTGGACAACGACCCTTGCTCAAGCTCTCCCCGATCTCGCCGGCTCCATGCACGCGGGCTACCACGACGTCACCATCGCTCAACTGCTGAAGCATCGCGGCGGCGTCCCCCCCTACACGAAACTCGCGGACGTCCTCTCCGTTCCCGAGTTCTCCGGGACTCTCACGGAGCAACGGGCCGCCTTCGCGTCATGGCTGCTCGCGCAGCCCCCGGCCGCCCCTGCCGGCGAGTACTCGTACTCGAACGCCGGATACGCCGTCGCGGGCGCCATCGTCGAGCGTTCAGCCGCGTCGCCGTTCGAGGCGCTCCTGACTGAACGCCTGCTCGAGCGCGCCGGAATCACCGCGGGGTTCGGCTGGCCTGCTGCGGCGCGCGCGCCGCAGCCTTGGGGACATTACGATTCGGGGCTCGGGGTGCTCCTGCCGCACGATCCCGACGGCCCGGAGCAGTTTCCAGGGGTCTTCACGCCGGCCGGCGACGTCCACATGAGCGTCGTGGACTACGCGAAGTTCGCCCAGATTCACCTTCAGGGACTGGCGGGAACGGACACGATTCTCGCCGCAGACACCTACCGCCAGCTCCACAGGCCGGAAGGCGACTACGCGCTGGGATGGAGCGTCGTCCCCTTCGATGGAACGATCGTCAGCACACACGGAGGCTCGGCGGGGACCTTCGTCTCGTTCATCGTCCTCTTCCCCGACCGCGATCGCGGCCTGGTCGTCCTCACAAACGCAGCCAGCGAAGACGCGATGATCGCCATGGAGGAGGTCATGCTGGAGCTGCTCGAAATCGAGCCGGAGTCGCCGGGCGCAGGAAGGAGAACCGAGGGACCTCAGGGCCTCCTTGGTGCCGATGGCGCGACAACGGCCCGCCCCACGCTGCCCGCGAGATTGCCTTTCGCCCAGTGAAACAGACGCCGGTCCGTGAGCCATCCGGGAGCCAGCGGACCATCCAAGACCCTCAGGCCGGCCAGCCCGACGGCCCGGCGCAACTTCGGCAGCCGGCGGCCATCCCGTGACACGATGCGCTGGTGATTCGCCTCGGCGATTCTCGTGGCCAGCGCTGTCGGCGTGCACCCCTCCTGCATCGCGCGGGTAATCAGGCGCCGGACCACCTGACGGTACTCGTTGAGAAAGAGGTCGCGGATGCGCTCATTCGCGACGCGAGCTTCGAGCCTCGAACCGTAGATGCCGCCGAGATTGCACACGAAATCGGGCAGGACGAGGACACCGTTCCTCTGAAGGACTTCTTCCGCCACCGTCACGATGGGACAGTTCGCAGCCGGGGCGACGATCCGGGCTCGGATTCGCGCCGCGTTGCCTTCGTGGATGCTGCGCGGCCTGGCCGCGGGGACCAGGACGTCAACATCGAGCTCCAAGAGCTCGTTCTTCGCGATCCGCCGGTCGAGGAAGCGGCGCTGGAGAAAATCGTCTCCCTCGAGGGAACGCAGGCGGGGCAGCTCGGCCGCGTCCAACCCCGAACGGTCATGAATGGCGGCGCCCCGGGTCGAGATGGCGACGACGCGCGCGCCGAGCCGGGCAAGTTCCTGCGCCAGATGGGTCCCCACATGACCCAATCCCTCGATGGCCACCGTGGCGCGGCTCATCTCCGTGCCCCGGACCTCGCACGCAGCCCGGATCGCGCCGAGAACCGAGAGTGCGGTGTAGTACGCGGAGTCGGGAATGCGCATCGGCCCGAGGCCGGCTGCGCGCCGGACCACGGCGATATCGGTGCCGCGGGTGTTGAGGTCGGTCCACGGGATGTACTGTTTCCGGCGCAGCAGGGGGGCGAGCTTGCGGCCGAAGGCGCTGAGAACTGCGTGCCGTTCGTCCGGGCCGGTCCCCGCGGCCGAACGGTGCGTCCATCGGGATCTCCCGGCCCGTTGACATGGGGCGCATCCGGCAGCAAGATCGCCGCGGGGATCCGCTCCCCTCACCGGACGAAAGGAGACCCCTTGGGCTGGAATGACCGCCGGTCAGCGCCACGATTGTTCGTCGGGCTCGTGCTCCTCTCAGCAGCATTCGCCTCGTTCGCGGCCGCCCGCGGCCGTGAAGATCGCGACGCGGATCGCGCGTCGCCGCCCGCGCGGCC
>JAGVPR010000053.1 GCA_020052115.1 Candidatus Eiseniibacteriota bacterium | reverse complement strand
GGCGGCGAAACGCCGCCCGCGGCGACCGGAGCGCCGGACTCAGTGGAAGCCCCCACCACCGGCGTGGCGCTCCCGGGCTGTGAGCCCCCCATCGTGTAGGCCGCGGCGAGGAAGCTCGCCTCGACCGTGGATCCCTTCTCGGCTTCCGAATCCGGGAGCTGGTCCACCCGCAGATTCGACACGTTGACGATGCGCGAAAGGTTGGCGACCTCCGCCAGGAACGCGCCCACCTGGTGGTATCCGCCGCGCACGGTGACGTCCACCGGGTTTTGCGTGCACAGCTCGGACGGCTGAGGCGGCTGCGGCTTGAACATCTGGAACTCCACGCCGGATCGCTGCCCCACCATCGTCACCTTTCGGAGCAGGTCGGCGATCTCCTTCTCGTCGGGCAGAAGCTCGCGGGCCAGCCGGTAAGTCTCCCGAAGCTCCTCGATGCGCCGCTCGAGCTTCGGCAGTTCGGCGATCGTCTGCCGCGCCTTCACCAGCTCTGAGCTCATCTGCTGGTGCTGCTCCCTCATCTCGGCGAGATGCACGGACCGCGCCCGAAAGCTGAACGGGAGCGTCGTGAAGAACAGCAGGTACACAACGCCGCAGGCCACGAGGGCCCCGAGGAGCCAGCGCTGAAGCCGCGGATCTTTAAGGTCCATCGGTCGTCACCCCCGGGCCCTGGTCGGGCCTCTCCGGACGCTCCGAGAGGACCGACGAGGTCAGCGTGAATTTCACGACGTCACGGCTGTCCAACGTTCCCTTCTCCACGACCACGAGGTCCACGTTCTCGTACAGATCGGAGTCTTCGAGCCGCATGATGAGGTCCGCGACGAGCATGTTCGAGAACGTCACCCCGTTGATCTCGACCGTGCTCGGCGAGGTCTCCGCGAATCGCGTGAGCCAGACGTGAGCCGGGACCTGACGCGAGAGCTCGTCCATCAAACCGACACGCATGAAGCGCCCCTGGTCGAGGCGCCGGATCACATCCAGCCGCTTGTTGATGTCCTCGATCTCGCGCTTGAGTTCGCGGATCGCCACGATCTGCGGCTTGAGACGAATCGTCTCGGAGCGCGCCGCGCTCAGATCGGCTTCGACACGGGTCATCTGCGTCGTCTGACGCGCGTACACCGCGCCGATGACGGCGACGAAGACGATCACCGCCAGCACGGGCAACGCGCCAGAGAGCCGCGGCCGCCCGGGCCTCGATTTCTCCTCCGGGGGAAGCAGGTTGATCCGGATCACGCTCGAGCATCCTTTCTGAGGGCGAGGCCGATCCCGACGGCCAGCATCGAAGCCATCGGTCGCGGATCGTCGCCGGCGCCGTCACACTCCACGCGCCGCAACGGATCGGCCACCTCGACTGCGTATTCGGAGCGCCGAGCGCGCAGGAACACCTCGGCGATCCCCGGGATGCGCGCTCCCCCTCCGGAGAGGAGCAGACGATGGATCTTCTCGACCGACTCGGCGGTCTTCAGGTAGGCCAGCGCGCGGTCGAGCGCGGTGGTCATCTCATCCGCGTAAGCGCCGACGACGGCCGCCGCGGGGCTCCCCTCGTCGTCTCGAGGGCCGGCGAGCTGCAGAACCGCTTCCTCGCGGGAGAGGCCCGTTCGCTTCTGCAGTTCCTCGACCATGCGGCCTGTTCCCGAGGGAACGTCCTGCGTGAACGACGGCACGCCGCCGTGCACGACATTCAGGTTCGTGCTCTCCGCTCCGATGTTCAGCAGCGCGACGAACTCCTCTGGGGCGAACTCGTAGTTGCGCTCCATGGCGTTCTGGACCGCGAAGGCGGCGACGTCCACGATCGCCGGTTCGAGGCCCGCCTCACGCACCAGTTCGGCGTGGGCGCTCACGGCGTCGCGCTTGGCGGCGACCAGGAGCACCTGCATCTGCTTCGGACCGAGATCGGTGTCGAGGATTTCGAAATCCACGCTGACGTCGTTGATGTCGTAGGGGACGTGCTTCTCCGCCTCCCAGACGATCGCCTCGCGCGCTTCCTCGCGGGTCATCCGGTCCATCGCGATCTTCTTGACGATGACGCCGCGGCCGCTCATCGCGGTCACGACGCGGCGGGTCTTGACGCCGGTGCTTTCGAAGAGGTTCTGGATGCTCTCGACGACGAGTTGGCGGTCCATCACCTCGCCGTCAACGATGGCATCGGGGAGGAGATCAACGACGCCGTACTTGAGGAGCCGCATCGAATCGCCGTGGGTCTCCATCTCGACGAGCTTGATCGCGCTCGATCCGATGTCCAGGCCGACGATCCGTCCCCTCGAACGGCGCGGAATCGCTTCGAGAAGTTTCATTGGGCTCCCGCTCTCCCGGGGGTGCGGCGCGGTCGCGCCGGGTGAGTGGGATCGCCGTTCCCCCCACAGGCGGCGTCCGTCCACGGCCCATTCCGTGGACTCGCGCGGAGAAGTCGCAACGCTTGTGCCAAGAGTGCATCGCGCGGCGGGGTCTGAGGCGTGATGCAACTCTCACGCCCGCCCCATCTTGCAGCCGAGGGCCGGGGCGCTCGGGCGCACCGCCGACCGCCGTTGGCTTGCGTCCGTGCAGGATGCACGAGCCGTCGGGCCAACTTGCAAAAGGGGAGAATCCGGCTGGAGGGCGGCGGCGGCCCAGGAGAGAGGCGCCCGGAGAGACACCGCCCGGTCGGCGGTTTCTTTCACGTGACGAGCCGCAGGTAGAGGCGGACGAGCGCCTCGCCCCAGAGCAGCGAGACGGCCGCCGCCGGAGCGAGGAAGGTCCCGAACGGCAGCGCCGTGAGCCGCGTTCCCGATCCGCGCGCGATCAAGAGGATCCCGATCAGCGATCCGACGAACGACGCGAGGAAGAGCGTTACGAAGATCCCCTGGATTCCGAGAAACGCGCCGAGCATCGCGGCGAACTTGACGTCGCCGCCGCCCATGCCGGCCACGCCGCGGACCTTCTCGTAGACGATCGCCAGCAGGTAGAGCGCGCCGCCTCCGGCGATCGCCCCCAGGGCCGCG
>JAGVPR010000062.1 GCA_020052115.1 Candidatus Eiseniibacteriota bacterium | reverse complement strand
TCCTTCGTCGCGCGCGGGCGCGCGCTTCTCGGGGCCGTCGCGCTGGCGGACACTCCGCGCCCCGAGGCGCGAGCGGTCGTTTCGCGGCTTCGCGCGATGGGGATCGAGACGGCGCTCCTCACGGGCGATCGCCGCGCTGCGGCGGAGTTCGTGGCGCGCGCGGTGGGAATCGGCGAGGTTCACGCCGAGGTGCTGCCGGAAGGGAAGTCGCGTGTGGTGGATGAGCTCCGCGGCACGGGGCACATCGTCGCGATGGTCGGCGACGGCATCAACGATGCGCCCGCGCTGGCGCGCGCCGATCTCGGCATCGCGCTCGGAAGCGGCACCGACATCGCGATGGAAACGGCCGGCGCCACGCTGGTCCGGCCGGATCTGCGCGGCGTGGTCGTCGCGGTGGATCTCTCACGCAAGACCGTCCGTACGATCCGCCAGAACCTGTTCTGGGCGTTTATCTACAACGTGCTCGGCATCCCGATCGCGGCGGGCGCGATGGCCGCGTTCGGCGGACCGTCGCTCTCCCCGATGATCGCCGCCGGCGCGATGGCGCTCTCTTCGGTCTTCGTCGTCACGAACTCGCTCAGGCTCCGCGGCTACCGCGCGCCGGAGGTGCAGTGAAGATCGTCGTGACCCTCGTGGGGCTCGCGCTGATCGCGGGGATTCTCGTGTACTTCTTCGGGAAGCGGGAGAAGTAGGGGCGCGGGCGATCAGCGTCAAGAAGACGCGAGAACACGGAGAGCTCTCGCATACCGCACGTCCACGTCCATGTCTTCGAGCGGATCTTCCAATGGAACGACGCCGAGGAGGCGTGCTTCCTCCTAGCGACGCCAAGGCCCCGGCCGCTTGCGCAGCCGGGGCACTAGGTGTTCGTGCAGCCGACTCTCAGCGACCGCCGTGCATTCCGCCCATCCCGCCGTCGCCGCCGTGATGGCCGCCGTGGCCGTCGTCTCCGGTGCCCCCATCGCCGCCGTGATTCATGCAGCCGGTCGTGTCCATTCCCCCGTGGTCGCCACCCATGTCGCCGTGGTGAGGACATGAGGTTGAGTCGGCGCCGCCGCGGAGGAATCTGTCAGGGTCCGCAGCGAAGGCGTCGCGGTCCGACATCATGCAGAATTGGTAGGTCTTGCCCTGGTAATCGTGGGTCGCCACGACCTGATCCGAGGTGAGGGTCATTCCGCACACCGGGTCCGTGACCTTTGGGGCGAGCGGTTCGTTCTTCTGGACGCCCTTCTGCGAGACCGGGTCGCCGCTGCCGGTGCATCCGACGATGCTGATCAAGGAAGCTGCTACAACGACCACGGAGATGCCTAACCGCCTGCCTTTCATCCCATCCTCCTTCGCCGGGCCGCCCGCCGGCGGCGTCGCGGTTTGCGCACGCCCGGATCACGCACACGAGCGAGAGGGGGCGGGCGACCTCTCCACTCATTCCCGGGGACCCGGACGCTGCGAGGTGCTGAGCCCCACGAATGTGAAACCGACAGGCACGTCTTGTGCCAGTTGCACGGGTCAAGGAGATCCCAGAATAGGAGGCTGACAGAGGTCGCGTGAGTCGCGGCTTCCAGCCCCGCCGCGATCGCGTCCGAGCCGGCTGCGGTGGGGCTCGGGGCGTCACGGTCGCCCGAGGGTGTCTGACATCAGACACCGGGCTGTGCCGCAAGCAACAGAGGCGAGCGGGGCGCCGGTCTATACTGTCGTGGTCATGACCGACGAGCGCCTCGTCGGGCGCATGCGAGGAGCCGAAGTTGAAGAAGTTGCCACGAGCGAAGCGTCCGAAGCGCGCCGCGCCGTCCAGCGCCTACACGCGCATCTACGCCGTCGTGTGCCGCATCCCACGCGGTCGCGTGGCGACCTACGGGCAGATCGCGGAACTCGCCGGGCTTCCGGGCCACGCGCGGCAGGTGGGTTACGCGATGCATGCCCTTCCCGATGGGAGTTCCGTGCCGTGGCACCGCGTCATCAGTGCCTCCGGCGGCATCAGCCTCGGCGCGTTCACCTGGGGCGGCCTCCAGCGCGCGCTGCTCGAATCGGAGGGCGTCAAGTTCGATCGCGCGGGCCGCGTCTCACTCGAGCGGTTCCGCTGGAGCCCGCGCGGTCGTCCCACGCCCGCCGGACGGCGCGCGAGCCGGCCCCGTGCATGACCACCACACAACGGAGTGATACCGCGATGAAGATCCTCGTCCTCGGAGGCACGGTATTTCTCGGGCGCCACATCGTGCAGGCCGCGCTGGACCGCGGGCACGAGGTGACGATGTTCAACCGCGGCCTGACGAATCCCAGCCTCTTCCCCCAAGTTGAGAAGCTCCGCGGCGACCGCGGCGAGGACCTCGGCGCGCTCCACGGGCGGCGCTGGGATGCCGTCGTGGATCCGAGCGGCTTCGTCCCGCGCGTGGTGGGCGCGTCGGCCGAAGCGCTTCGCGACGCCGTCGGTCACTACACCTTGATTTCGAGCATCAGCGTCTATGCGGAGCCGCTGGCGCGCGGCGCCGACGAAAGCGCGCCGCTCCAGAAGATCGAGGACGAGACGAACGAGGAAGTGAAGTCGCACTACGGCGCGCTCAAAGCGCTCTGCGAGCGCGCCGCAGAGGGCGTGATGCCCGGCCGCGTTCTCAACGTGCGCGCCGGGCTCATCGTCGGCCCGCACGATCCCACCGGCCGCTTCACGTACTGGCCGCGCCGGATCGCAGAAGGAGGCGAGGTGCTCGCCCCGGGCGACCCCGCGCGCCCGGTGCAGTTCATTGATGGCCGCGATCTCGCCGCTTGGATCGTCCGGATGGC
>JAGVPR010000042.1 GCA_020052115.1 Candidatus Eiseniibacteriota bacterium | reverse complement strand
CGTGCCCCGCCGAGGCGGCGGCGCGGAGCGAGGGCACCGAGAACTCGGGCGTGCCGAGGAACGCGATCCTCATGCGCGGCCCCTCTGAGCGCGCCGCATGAGCCGCTCGAGCTTCGGCTTGAGAAGCGCGCGACGGAGCGGGCCGATGCGGTCCACGAACAGCACGCCGTCCAGATGATCGATCTCGTGCTGCAGCGCCCTCGCCAGCCACCCTTCCGCCGCGATATCCACGGGTCTCCCCGCCTCATCGAGCGCATGCAGCCGGACGCGGCGCGGCCGGCTCACATCCGCCTCGACTCCGGGCACGCTGAGGCAACCTTCACGCACCGTCCAGCGACCCGACGGCTCGCTGAGCGATGGGTTCACGAAGGCGCGCCTCGATCCCGTGAGGCCCATTGACGACAGATCCACCACGATGACGCGCACCGGCCGCCCCACCTGCGGCGCCGCGAGACCGACGCCCTGCTGCGCATCCATCGTCTCGAAGAGATCCCGGATGAGCGCCCGAGTCTCGGCGTCCACGCGCGCGACCGGCTGCGCCCGGCGGCGGAGCGCCGGATCCCCGCAGATGCGGAGTTCAAGAACCGGCATCCTCGTCCCCGTCCTCGCTGCTCGACTCCACGACGGCCGCAATCGCGGCCCGCTGGAACTCCACCTTGACGTTCTCCGCGATCTTGAGCACCGCGACGCTCTTCTTGAGACCCACCACGGTGCCGAAAATCCCCGAGCTTGTGACCACCCGGTCGCCCTTCTTGAGGGCTTCCAGCATGTTCCGGTGCTCCTTCTGCCGCTTCTGCTGCGGGCGGAACACGAGGAGATAGAAGATCCCGAAGATGAGGATCAGCGGGAGAAACGTCACGAGCGGGTTCGCCCCACCGCCCCCCTGCCCCCCCGGCGCCGGCGCCATCCACCACATACCCATCACGGACCCCTCCTTCCCTCCCGCCTCGCGGGAGATCGTCAGACGTTGCGCGCGTCCTCGCGTGCCTCGGCCGAGCCGGCCTCGTAGCGCGAGAGGAACCCCCGCCGGAAGGCATCGAACCCGCCGGCCGCGATGCTCTCCCGGATCCCCGCCATGAGCCTCTGATAGAAGCGCACGCTGTGCAGCGAGGCGAGGCGGGGCCCGAGCATCTCGTTCACCTGGAACAGGTGCCTCAGGTACGACCGGGAGTATCCCCGGCAAGTCTCACAGTCGCAATCAGGATCGAGCGGGCGTTCATCCCGCTCGAATTCGCGGTTCTTGACGACGAGCCGGCCCCGGGTAGTGAAGACCGTGCCGTTGCGGGCGTTTCGAGTCGGCAGCACGCAGTCGAAGAGATCCACGCCGCGGCTCGCGGCCTCCAGGATATCGCGCGGATAGCCCACCCCCATGAGGTAGCGCGGCGCGGACGCCGGGAGCGGCTCCACCGCCGGCTCGATCGCCTCGTACATCGCCTCGGACGGCTCGCCGACCGCAAGCCCCCCGATGGCGTAGCCGTCGAATCCGATCGCCACCAATTCGCCCGCGCACCGGCGCCTCAGATCCGCGTGGACCGAGCCCTGGCTGATGCCGAAGAGCGCCTGCGGGCGCGGCCCGCCGTCACGAATCTGCAGGAAACGATCGCGCGAGCGCCGCGCCCACCGCACCGTGCGGTCCACGGCCGCCTCTACCTCCTCGTAGGAGCTGGGGTAGCGCACCAGCTCATCGAACGCGACGATGAGATCGGCCCCGAGCGCCGCCTGCACTTCGATCGAACGCTCCGGCGTCAGCAGGTGCTTCGAGCCGTCGAGATGCGAGCGAAAGACGACCCCGTCCTCGCTCACGCGCCGGAGATTGGAGAGGCTCAGCACCTGGAAACCGCCCGAATCGGTGAGGATCGCGCCGTTCCAGCCCATGAAGCGGTGGAGCCCGCCCATGTCGCGGACCAGTTCCTCCCCAGGCCGCAGCATCAGATGATACGTGTTCGCGAGGATGATGCCGGCCCCTGCCTCTTGGAGGTCGCGGACGGAGAGGCCCTTGACCGTCCCCCGAGTGCCCACCGGCATGAACGCGGGCGTCGAGACGGTTCCGTGCGGCGTGGCGAGACGGCCGGCGCGCGCGCCCGATGAGCCGTCGCGCGCCTCGATCGTGAACTCGAACATGCCCCTCCCCGCTGCCGGCTAGCCGGCGGCGCGGCTGGTCCCCGCCTTTACAGGATCAGCATCGCGTCGCCGTACGAGTAGAAACGATAACGTTCGCGCACCGCCTCCTCGTAGGCGGCCAGGATCCTCTCGCGGCCCGTGAACGCCGCCACCAGCATGAGCAGCGTGGAGCGCGGCAGGTGGAAGTTCGTCACCAGCGCGTCCACAATACGAAACCGGTACGGCGGCCGGATGAAGAGATCGGTCCACCCGGAACCGGCGCGAACCTCGCGGCTATCAGGGCGCGCGACGCTCTCGAGGAGCCGCGCCACCGTCGTTCCGACGGCGACGACCCGGCGGCCCGCGCGCGCCGCCTCGTTGACCGCGGCGGCGGATTCCTCCGGCCACTCGTAAAATTCGGGATCCATGCGGTGGGTCGCCGGATCTTCGACCTGCACGGGCCGAAACGTCCCGGGACCCACATGCAACACCCCGCGCGCGAGCCGCACGCCGCTCGCCGCGATCCCTTCGAGCAGCTCCTCGG
>JAGVPR010000336.1 GCA_020052115.1 Candidatus Eiseniibacteriota bacterium | reverse complement strand
GGCCGTCGCCGCCGCGCTCTGCCCTGCGCCCGGGCCCCCAAGACCTCCGGGGCCGACCGCGACGAGCCGGATCGCTCGCATCAGGAACCCGGTTCGTTCCTTTTCAATCCGTACCGCTTGAGTTTGTTGTACAGGGTCGTGCGGTCAATATCGAGGACGCGCGCGGCCCGCGAGAGGTTCCAGTCCGTCTCCACGAGCACCCTCTCCACGTGCGCCCTCTCGACCTCTTCGAGCGTGTTCCCCGCGCGCTGAGGCGTCTTCGAGAGCTGGAACGGGAAGTCCGGCGGCAAGATCTCCGGCCCCCGCCCGATGACGAGCGCGCGCTCCACGGCGTTCTCCAGTTCGCGGACGTTTCCAGGCCACGGATGGGCCAGTAAGAGTTCCATCGCCGCCGGCGAGACGCGCGGCGCGGGGCGGTTCATCGCCGTCGCGTACTTGTGGACGAAGTGGTCCGCGAGCAGCGGGATGTCCTCCCGCCGGTCGCGCAAGGGCGGCAGCTCGATGCAGAAGACGTTCAGCCGGTAGTACAGGTCCGGCCGGAATGAGCCTTCCTTGACGAGTGCATCGAGGTCCTTGTTCGTCGCGGTGACGCAGCGGAAATCCACCTTCACCGGTTGCGTCGCGCCGACGCGGACGATCTCCTTCTCCTGCAGCACGCGCAGCAGATCGGTCTGCGTCTTCAGGCTGATGTCGCTGATCTCGTCGAGGAAGACCGTGCCGCCGTCGGCGACTTCGAACTTCCCCTTCTTGCGGTATTGCGCCCCGGTGAAAGCGCCTCGCTCGTGCCCGAAGAGCTCGCTCTCGAGAAGGGTCTCCGTGAGGGCGCCGCAGTGGATCACCACCATCGGCATGTAACGCCGCGGGCTCAGGGCGTGGATGGCGCGCGCGACAAGCTCCTTCCCGGTGCCGCTCTCCCCGAAGACGAGCACCGTCGCGTCGGTCGGGGCGACCATCTCGATCAGCTCGACGACACGCTTCATTCCCGGGCTCTGGCCGATCATCTCGGTCCGCGGGAAGATCTCCTGGAGATTCTCCTTGAGGCGCACGACTTCTCGCTTCGCGCGCCGATGCTCCAGGGCGTTGCCGACGAGGTGCACCAGCTCGTCCGGGTCGAACGGCTTCGTGATGTAGTCGTAGGCCCCCTGCTTGAGCGCCTGGACCGCGGTCTCCACCGTCGCGTAGCCCGTCATGATGATGACGATCAGGTCCGGGTCTATTTCGTGGAGCTTCTTCTGCAGCTCCATCCCGTCCATCCCCGGCATCATGATGTCGAGGAGTGCTGCATCCCAGCTCTCGTGCTGGATCGCCTCGAGGGCTTCCTTGGCGCCGGAGACCTGCTTCGTCTCGTACCCTTCGCTGTCGAACCACTGCCCCAACGAGTCCCGCACGACCATCTCGTCGTCAACGATCAGCAGCCTGCCCTTGCTCCTCGCCGCCCGAGCCTCCACGCCGCTCACCTCGCCTCTCCGCCGGGCGACGCGCCCGCTGCCATCGCCTGTGCCTGTGCGGGTGCCCGGCGGGGGAGCGCGACCATAAACTCGGTCCCCTTCTCCAAGGCGGACTCCACGCCGATCGTCCCTCCATGCTGCTCGACGATGCTTCGCGCCACCGCCAAGCCCAGGCCGGTGCGCTGCTGATCCTCTTTCGTGGTGAAGAACGGCTCGAAGATATGCGGCAGGACATCCGCGGGAATCCCGACGCCGTCGTCCCGGACGCGCACGCGGACCTGATCGCTCGCCCCGTCCCACTCGCTCGAAACCCGGATGCGACCGCCGTGAGGCATCGCCTCGGTTGCGTTGACAAGAAGAACGAGCATCGCTTGCTGGATCTGCCCCACATCGCACTCGATGCTTGGAAGATCCGCGGCCATGTTCTTCTCCAGCTCGACGCCTTGTAGTTCCATGTGATGCCGCACGAGCACGAGGGCCCGCTCGATGAGGACGTTCAGGTTGCACGGCTCCCTGTGCGGCGGCGCCTGCCGCGCGAAGGTCAGGAGGTTCTTCATTATGTCGCCGCAGCGGCGGCTCTCGCGCTCGATGATCCGAAGCGGCTCGGCCAGATCCGCCTGCATGGCCGGCTCGATCTCGGACTTCTCGAGCTTCTTCATCGTCAAGCGAGCATAGGTCAGGATCCCCGCAAGAGGGTTGTTCACTTCGTGTGCGACCGTCGCGGCCAGCTTTCCGAGCGAGGCCATCTTCTCGTTCGCGATGAGATGCCCCTGCGCTTGCCGCAGCTCTCGCGTCTTCCGTTCCACCCGCTCCTCGAGCGTCCGGGCCCAGGCCGTGATCTGGGCGTGGGCCAGCGACAGGTCCGCGGTCATCTTGTTGAACGACTCGGCTAGAAGCCCCAGTTCGTCGAGGGCGCGCACCGGCAGCCGGTAATCGAGATCCCCGCCGGCCACCTTGCGCGTTCCGGCAATCAACTCCTTGACCGGTCGGTGAACCATCACCCACGTGAAGAGAACGCTCACCAGGCACGCAATCACGATCGCGAGCCCCGTGAAGCGCGCCAGGCGCCCTTGCTGCTCCCCGATCTGAACGTCAACGGCCGAGAGAGAGACATCCGTATCAATCACCCCGAGGATCCGCCGCTCCGACGGATGGGGATGACAGGCGCCGCTCGCGCAGGCCGCTTCGTTTTCGATCGGCCGGATCAGGCCGAGCACCCGCTCGCCGCTCACCTGACGGAAGACGCGCGCGCGGTCCGGCCCCGGCAGATGCGTCAGCGGCTGGCTCTGCGCGTGGCAGCCGTAGCACGCCTCGGCCCCCTTGTCCACCTGGCCGTTCAGCTCGCTCGCGTCGGTCGAGAATCGAACCTGTCCGTCCTCGTTCAATATCCGGATGCGCAGGATTCCCGGTTGGCTCCCGATGGTGTTGATCACATGGTGCAGCGCTTCGCGGTCGTTTCGCAGCATCAAATAGCGTGTGCTTCGCAGGATGATGTCGCTAATGCGGTCGGTGCTTTCGATGAGGAGTTGCTCGGACTGCCGCTGGTGCAGGCGGATGTTCAGGATCCCGAAGACCGTGAAGAGCGCCGCGGTGCTCAGAACCAGGCAGACGGCCAGCTTGACCCCGAGCCCGATCCTCACCTTCTGCCGCGGCGTCTCCCCCACCATCCGCTCACCTCCCGGCCGCTGCCAACGGGTCCCCCCCGGCCCCCGGTGCGGCGGGCTTCTCCTCCGGGAAGACCGGCAGGAACTGTGCGGCCACTCTGAAGAGGGCGAACCCCACGGCGATCAGCCCGAGGGTCACGGCCACCTCCATCCACTTGGGAACATAATGCACTCCGGAGCCGGCTTCCATCCCTGTCACGCTGACGTTGAGCCGGTTGGCCACGAAGCCGAAGATCACCATCACGGCACAGGCGTAGAGCGCTCCGGTGCTCTGCCGGACACGCTTCCGGAACAACATCACCATCGGCACTGCCATGAGACCGATCTCCAGGGCGAACAGGTACGTCTCCGTCCGCGGCAGCGCCAGCAGCGGCAGCGCGCCCCGGTAGTTTAGATCCAGAAACCGCATCGTCAAGTAGACGAGCAGCAAAACCGCGAGCACCCGCCCCACGCTCATCAGCAGCGGCGCTTCCAGCCGCCGTCCGAACGCTCGGCTACTGTGCCAAGACTCGAAGATCGTCATGGCGAACCCGACGCAGATGGCCGAGACATAGAAGAAGAAGGGCAGCAACGGCGTGTACCAGAGCGGGTAGAGCTTGTACGGGAAGATCAGATACAAGCTCCCGAGCGACGACTGGTGCAGCGTGGAGAGGATCACGCCCGCGATCACCACGGGCACCGAGATCGCCCGCGTCCAGCGCAGGGCGCCCTGCCACCCCAGCTTCTCGAACACGGTCGGCGCGAACTCCATCGCAAGCACACTCGTGTAGAGCATGACGCACCAGGCGACCTCGAACATCACCGAATGCGGGTTCCACATCACCAGGGGGTGCCAGATCCGGTAGGGGCGCCCGAGATCGAACATCAGGCCGAAGATCACCAGCAGATACCCCAGGAACGCGGTCAAGATGGTCGGTCTCAGAATCGGCTTGTACTTCTCCACGTTGAAGATGTGCACCATCGCCGCGATCGTGAACCCGCCGGCGGCGAGGCCCACTCCGCACATCACATCGAAACCGACCCAGATCCCCCACGGGAACCGGTCGCTCAGGTTCGTCGCCTTGCCCAGCCCTCCTCCGAACCGCACGATGGTGGCGTAGAGCGTCGCCCCCATGAGCGCCGCGAACACAACCCGCCACACCGTCACCCGCGGCCACCGAAGCGCGCCCCCCATCACTTCCCCTCCCTCTCTCGCCGCTCCGCTTCCGCGACCTCCTCACGCCGATGCGTGATCCACCACACCCCACCCATGGACACCGCGACCACCGTCACGATGTTCGGGATCAGCGACAGCACGCGCCACGTCAACTCCGGCAGCGGCTCCTCCGGCAGACCCGGGTTTCCTCCCAGATACTCGATCGGACGCGGCGCGATGAACAGAACCGACGTCCCGCCGAGCTCCTCGACGCCGTAGATGTGCGCGTGGTACTGCTCCGGACTCTCAGCCAGACGCCTCCGGGCTTCGGCGATCAACTCATCGCGCTCACCGCAGATCGTCGCGCCGGCCGGACAGATCTCCGCACAGGCCGACGGGCGCCCTTCCTTCTGGCGCTCGTAGCACATGTCGCACTTCCGCACCCTCGGCAGCCGCCGGCTCCATTCATAGACCGGCACCTGGTACGGACAGGCGACCATGCAGTAGCGACAGCCGATGCAGCGGCTTTCATCGTAGGTGACGGGGCCGAGAGGAGTCTTTTCGAGGGCCTTCACGGGACAGACCGACGCGCAGCCCGGATAGGAGCAATGCATGCAGAGACGCCGGAGGTAGGACTCCCCCGCCGTCACGACTGCAGTCAGCTTGCGTTCGGAGAGCTTCTCTTCGGCCGCGATCGCTTCGTCATACTTGAGGCCCCACCGTTCCGAACAGGCGGCCTCACACTGCCGGCACCCCACACAGAGGCTGCCGTCGAACAACATGGCTCGAGACAAAGCACCCTCCCGCCACCCTGCACGGGCGGGTATCAGCAGGGCGCATCTAGAATCCGCTCAGGCGCCCTTGCAAGTTCGTAACCACGGTGAGAACCCAAGATCTGGCGGTTTTTCAATCTCTTGCGGACGTACGCGCCTCGCCGCCGGGCCTCCGCTGCCATTCTGTCGCGCTCACCGTAGAACCTCGCGACAGACTTTCACCCCGCTAAGAGGCCCGGCAGACCTCGCACCCCACCCAACACCCCCTATGTGAGGAAGAACTCGGCGGTCAATTCACTCCAAGACGATCCGCTCAGCCCGTCGCCCAGGTCGTCAACCGGGCGGCCGCCGTCGGCAGCCACGGCCCCGGCGAAGTTCGGCTGCCGCGCGTACAACCGCTCCACGGACCGCCGCATCCAATCCGGGACGATCTCCACAGGTAGCAGATTCCTCGCGACACTATCCTCATCCGGCACCGACACCGTCATCAGCCACCCGCGGCCGTAGGGATCCTTGCGCAAGAGCGAAGGGTCGTTGAGGACCTCCGTGTTGACTTCCACGACCTCGCCTTCGACCGGCGAGAGGATCTCGGCCTTCTCGCCGTTCCGGTAGAAGCTCCACGCCCTTTGCCCCTGCCGGATCCAGCGCCCCGGCTTCGGCATCTCGATCTGCTTCACGCCCCCCAGGAGAGAGGCCGCGAACTCATCAATGCCTACCCGCATGAGCTGCTTGCGTTCGCGCAGCGCCCATCCGTGCCCGGCGTGATATCGAACATCCTCCGGGACCAGGAACCCCTCGATGAAGGCCGGGGCCTCTAGCCTTGCCTCAGCAGCCACCACCGTGGCCGCTGCATGCACCTGCTTGCGGTGTCTCAGCATGATGTCCAGGGCCACGAACACCAGGAATGTCGCCAGCACCAGGATGACCGTCATGACCTCCGCCCCCTTTCCTCCCGCCGTAGGCTGGGAGAGTTGCGTCACCGGTTCTTCCAGACCGCACGGTTCGTGCCACGCGACCTTGCACCACAAAGAAATGGCCCGACGGCAACATACAACGTACCAAGAACATACAGCACTGCGACAACACGACTCGTGAGACTGTAGAGGATCCCCGTTGAACTACACCACACCAGTGCGGGCCTGAAGCAAGGCCATCCATGCGCTAAGTGCCGAAACAAACACGCATTACGTAGCGTGTAGACAACTACGGCAGCACTGACGCGAACTTCCGCACATCCGCCCTCGATCACTCAATACCTAATGACCGCTGGGCCCAGGGGCGCCCGCCTGCTCCGCTCCGCGCGCGGCGTGAGCCCCGAGTGCCGGGCATTCGCTTGCGCGTGCTCCGTGTCGCGGTAAAGTCCTCGCATCGGGGCTGGAGTGCCTTGAAGCGAATCGCGACAGCCCGGGGATCCTGGAAAGGAGGAGGACTTCGTGAGGCATCTGAGGTTCTGCGCCGCCGGCTTGTGGCTTTTCCTTGCCCTCCCGGCGGGCGCTGCCGCCGCGACCCTGGAAGTGCCCTACACGCTCTTCAAGCTGCCCAACGGGCTCACAGTCGTCCTGCACGAGGACCACTCCGTCCCAAGGGTCACGGCGAACATGAGGTATCTCGTCGGGTCGGGACGCGAGATACCGGGCCGGACCGGGTTCGCCCACCTCTTCGAGCACCTGATGTTCGAAGGTTCGGTGCACGTCCCCGAGGGATCCTTCGACAAGTGGCTCGAAGCGGCGGGTGGGGAGAACAACGGCTCGACATCCTTCGACCGCACGAATTACTGGGAGGATGTTCCGTCCAACTCCCTGGAGCTTGCTCTCTTTCTCGAATCAGACCGCATGGGATACCTTCTCGGCTCGATGTCCCCCGGCAAGGTGGACGGTCAGCGCGACGTCGTGAAGAACGAGCGGCGCCAATCGTACGAGAACCGCCCGTACGGCCTCGCGAACGAGACGATCCTCGCCAACCTCTTCCCGCCCGACTTCCCGTACCACTGGCCCACCATCGGTTCGATGGCCGACCTCACGGCCGCCTCCTACGACGACGTCGTTTCCTTCTTCAAGCGCTACTACGGTCCGAACAACGCCAGCCTTGTCGTCGCCGGCGACATCAGTCCAACCGAGGCGCGCGTTCTCATCGAGAAGTGGTTCGCGGACGTCCCGGCGGGGCCGCCAGTGGATCCTGTCACCGTGACGCCCCCCGTTCTTCGCGAGGCGAGGAAGGTCGCGCTCGAAGACAACGTCCAGCTCCCGCGTCTCTACCTGGCATGGATCACCCCCGCCGCGTACACGGCGTCCAGCCCGGCGCTCGATGTCCTGGCCTCGATCCTGGCGGACGGTAAGAACTCCCGGCTCTACCGCCGCCTCGTGTACGAACTCCAGGTCGCCCAGGACGTTTCGGCCTACCAGTGGCCGGCCAACCTCGCATCGCAGTTCCGCGTTGTGGTCACGGCACGCAGCGGCCACACGCTCGAGGAGGTGGACCGCCTGGTGATGGAGGAGGTCCGCCGCCTGCGCGAGGAACCTCCGACCCGGCGTGAACTCGATCGCGCCCAGAACAAGATCGAGTCCTCGTTCCTCGCGGCCATGGAGAGGACCGGAGGATTCGGGGGCAAGGCCGATCTCTTGAACGCCTATCTCGCCTACACCGGCAATCCCGACTTCTTCAACGAGGATCTGAGCGGCCATCGTGCGATCTCCCCCTCCGACATCCAGGCCGCCGCCGTCAGCTATCTGCCTGACAATGCTCGGGTCGTCCTGAGCATCGTCCCGAAGGGCCGCACGGATCTGCAGGCCGCCGGAGGAGAGCGATGACAACGCGCCGGATCGCATTCGCCGTAATGGTGCCCACGCTGTTGCTCGCAGCCTCCGCGGCGGCAGAGCCCGCCCCGGACCGGAGCGCTCCCCCTCCTTCGGGACAGCCTTCCGTGTTCCGTCCCCCCGAAATCCAGAAGCGAACGCTGACGAACGGGATCCAGGTCTTCTTCGTCGAGATCCACAAGGTCCCCGTCGTCGAGGTGGATCTCCTTGTTCGAAGCGGCGGACTTTCCGATCCCGCCGATCGCCCCGGTCTCGCCAATCTCGCGGCCGACATGTTGGATGAAGGCGCCGGTTCCCGCTCGGCTCTCGACATCGCCGATGAAGTCGAGTACCTCGGCGCTTCGCTTTCCACAGAAGGCGGCTGGGAATCTTCCTCCGTGGAGCTGTACGTGCCGGTCGAACGTCTGGAGCCGGCGCTCGACATCATGGCGGAGGTGGCCCTGCGCCCCAGCTTCCCCCAGAGAGAACTCGACCGGCTGCGGAAGGAGCGTCTGACCCAATTGCTTCAGTGGCGCGACGAACCGCGATCGCTATCGGCGGTGGCATTTCGGCAGGGCGTGTTCGGCGCATCCCAGCGCTTCGGGCTCCCGCTCCTCGGCACAGAAGAAGGCCTCGCCGCGATCGGGCGGGCGGACCTCGAGCGCTTCCACAACACCTACTTCCGACCGAACAACGCGGCCCTCGTCGTCGCCGGGGACGTGACCCCCGACAAGGCGCTGCCGGCTCTGGAGAGGGCATTCGGGAACTGGTCCCGCGGCGACATCCCGGCGCCGGCGGCGCCCGCAGCGCGCGTATCCGATGGGCCGTCCGTCACCCTGGTGGACCGGCCCGGGTCCGCCCAAACCGAGATCCGCATCGGCGCCCTGGGACCTTCGCGCGGGACCCCCGAGTACTTCGCGCTCACGGTGCTCAATACCATCCTCGGAGGCTCGTTCTCCTCCCGACTTCAGCAGAACATCCGCGAGGAGCACGGCTACGCATACGGAGCCAGCTCGCGATTCGAGATGTATCGGTCCACCGGCCTCTTCTACGCGGGCGCGGGGGTGCAGACGGCTGTCACGGACAGCGCCTTGTTCCAGTTCATGAAGGAGCTGAATGCCATTCGCTCGCCGGTATCCGCGGAGGAACTTTCGCGGGCGCAGAACTACGTGGCGCTTTCGTTCCCCGGCGATTTCGAGACCACGGGACAACTCGCGGGCCGCGTCGCCGAGATCTATCTGTTCGATCTTCCCGAGGATTACTTCGCGCGCTTCATTGACTCGATCCGCGCGGCCACAATTGACGATCTGCGCCGGGCTGCTGAGAAGGCGATCGAGCCGGGCCGCTTGGAGATCGTGCTCGTCGGAGACCGGTCGCAAATCGAGGCCAACGTCTCGAAGCTCGGCCTCGGTCCGCTGCGTTCGCTCACCGTCGAGGACGTTCTCGGCAAGCCGCCGAAGGTCTAGAGGCGCTTTTCGAACTCCCAGAGGTCTCGAAGCGGGACGCCCCCAAGGCCGGTCTCCGGCACGCCCGCCTTGACACGACGCACGGCGTCCAGCGCGTCGAGGTGAAGCCTCGTCAGCCGGTAGCCGCACGATTGATAGAAGCCCGCCGCGCGGACGTTGTCATTCGACGTCACGAGGCGCGCGACGATTGCCCCCTGCTCGCGCATCCGGCGTTCCGCCTCGCAGAGGAGGCGCGGTCCTTCACCGCGCCCCTCTTCGAGGGTGTCCACCGTCACGATCTCGGCCTCGCCGCCTCGCACCGTCCACGTCACCAGACCGGCCGGCGTTTCGGAACTTCCCACCAGCGCAATCCCCTCGACATCGCAGGGCCGGTAGCTGCCGGAAACCGTGACGACGGGCGCCCCCCAGCGAACCGACCACACCCGGGAGATCGCCTCCTCCGAGGCGACGACGAGTCGGAGCGGCCCGGTGCGATCGGCCCGCGGGCCGCGGGCGTCTTCGGTTGGCGCCGGGGGAGCGATCTCCACACGGCTCAAGAGGGCGACCTCGATCGGTCCGGCCACGATCTCGCGCCATTGCGCCAGCGCCTTCTTCCATTCCGGGTGCTCCTCCACGCGCTTCTGATCCGAGACGAAGGCCTCTTCAGACGCGTACGCGACAAGCTCCAGGAACGAGGCTCGCTCCGCTAAGCTTTCATACAGCCCGACGGCGATGCCTCCAGGGCTCTCGTAGAGACGGATCGCTCCGGCCAGGAACTCGAAGAGCGCCCCGCGGCGATCCGGCGGAACACGATAGCGGAGCGAGACAATCGGGCCCGGCGGCAGTGATGGCCTCTGCTCAGGCGCGTTCGTGTGCTGGCTCATCGTCCATTCTCCGGGAGGCATTGGTCACCCAATTGCCCAAAAACGCAAGACCCGCCGACCTTTCGGACAGCGGGCCCCGCGGTGCGATGCGTGATGGGCCCGGTGTCGCTTCGCTTGGAGTGGGTCAACGGGTCCATCTGATGCTGAGCTCGAAGCGGAGTCTAACATCCGGCACCATTTGAGTCAAGCGATAAGACTGCAGAAACCCGCTCCTGGAGCGGCTGGGAGGGCCTCCCGCCCGAGCGCGACGCCGGGGAGCCGAACAGTTCAGATCGTTCGAAACGGGAGTGGACTGATACGCGCCTCGAGGGTCACTCCGGCGAAAACAATATGCAAGTCCGATTCAGCGCCGGCCCATTCTCGACGCACGCAGGCGAGCGCAAGAACCCCCTTTTCGGGGAAAACGACGGCGCTAGTGATCCAGCCAACGGATTCGCCGCCCGCGAGCAACGGGGTCTTTCTGTCCGGGGCAGATGTCCCCACGAGCCGGATGCCGGCCAGTGTCCTTCGCACGCGCCCGCGATGGGACGCCCGTGCTATCACTTCCTGCCCGGCATAACACCCCTTCGTGAACGAAACCGCGCCTTCCAGGCCGATCTCCATCGGCAGCAGGTCCCCATCGAACTCGAAACCCGCACGCGGGCGTCCATCTTCGACACGGGCCCTCTCCGATGCCGCTTCACGGACCGGGACGAACCCGGCCCCCTCGAGCACGCGCCGGACCACCCCCAAGGACGACGAAGCGGTGCACAGAATGGCGGCGCCGGGCCGGCTCCCAAGGATGGCGGCGGCTTCACCGGAAGCCAACCGCCACAGCGCGCTCCCTCCGGGCTCAGGCGGTGAGGGGCAGCCGACCCCCTCGATTGCCTGCCTCCACGCCAGCCCCTCCAGCCCCAGATGCGCCTTGCCGCCGTCAATACCGATAGTGACCCGATCCGCGATCCTGTGAGCCTCGAACCAGGCAAGGACCCGCACGGCGAAGGACGGCTCGCAGAGCAGGTGAAAGCGCCGCGCTCCCTCGCGCCAGACGATCGCATCCGAGAGAACATGTCCCCTGTCGTCCGTGACGAGCGTGTAGAGCACCCCGCCCACAGCGAGTCCCGAGATATCTCCCGTCGTCAACCCGTGCAGGAAGCGAGCGCCGTCCTCCCCATCAACAGTGATCGCCTCATAAGCCGGCTGGTCGAGGAGGGCCGCCCCCTCCCGAAGAGCGCGATCCTCACGCTGCGTATCGGCGGAGGCGCACAGAGGGTCGCTCGGCCCCCGGCCGTCCACACGCTCCTGTTTGTCCGCGCCGCCCATGCCGCCAGCCTAGGAGCCGCGCTCCGGGGTGTCAACGGATCCAAACGCCGTGTCGCGGAGACGGGAGCCGTTTGACCGCGGCGGTCCCGCGCCTTAGGATGGCTTGACTTCGTCCGCCCAGAGGAGGATTCGATGCGAGAGCAAGCGCCGGCGACGAGCACCTTGAGGGTCGCCGTCCATCAGCTTCGCCGCAAGTGCGACCCCGCCATCTTCCCGTTCGAGACGAGCGCCGACGCGCCGCGCCTCGACGACACCATCGCCCAGGAGCGCGCCGTCGAAGCAATCCGGTTCGGTCTGGGAATCAACGAGCCCGACTTCAATATCTTCGTCGCCGGCATTTCGGGCACAGGCAAGACGTTTACCGTCAAGACCTTCGTCGAGAAGCACGCGGTGACTCTCCCGGTCCCCTCCGATTGGTGTTACATCCATAACTTCGACCAGCCCGACCGGCCCTCCGCTGTTCCCCTTCCGGCCGGAAAAGCCGTCGAGTTCGAGCGGGACATGCGCGAGCTCCTCGAACTGATCCGGGAGGAACTGCCGCGAGTCTTCGACGCCGATGACTACGTCAAGCGGCGCGACGCGATTCTCGCCGATCTCAACGGACAGCGGGACTCCATGGTCGAAAAGGTCGAAGCCGAGGCCCGGGAAACCGGCTTCGTGGTCGAGCGCTCGGACACGGGGCTCGCGCCGGTGCCGCTGCTTGAAGACCGGCCGATGACGGCCGAGGAGTTTCAGGCGCTCCCGGGTGAGGAGAAGGCCGCATGGCAGGAACGCCAGAAATCCGTTCAGGCCAAGCTCGAGTCGCTTCTTCGCGTCGTGGGGCGCCTCGGCCGCCAGGCCCGGCAGCGGCTTCGGGAGCTGGACCGGCAGGTCGCCTTCTATGCCACCCGCCACCTGTTCCTCGACCTTCTCGAGAAGTACGCCGACTCGGTGCGCCTCCAGCTCTACTTGCAGCAGGTGCAGAACGATATCGTGAACCGCAACGGCGACTTCCGCCGCCGCTCCTCGTCCGAAGGCAGCAGGAGAAGGCGCCGCACCCGCTACCCGAATCGCTACCGGGTCAACGTCTTCGTGGATCACAGCTCTTCGAGGGGCGCCCCCGTCGTCCTCGAGTCGCACCCCACGTACACGAACCTTTTCGGGCGGGTCGAGCGGAGAATGCGCTACGGGGCGCTCGAGACCGACTTCACGATGATCAAGGCCGGGGCGCTGCACCGCGCGAACGGCGGCTACCTGATTCTCAACGCGCGGGACGTCCTCACGAAGGTGCTCTCCTGGGAAGGCCTCAAGCGGGCGCTGAAAGACCTTCACGTGAAGATCGAGGAGATCGCCGAGCATGCCGGCTATCCGACCTCATCAACCGTGAGACCGGAGCCCATCCCTCTCAGGGCGAAGGTCATCCTGCTCGGCGACCCGTATCTTTTCCAGCTCCTCTACCACGGGGACGAGGACTTCCGGGAGCTGTTCAAGGTCAAGGCTCATTTCGACTCGGAGACGCCGCGCTCGCAGGAACGGATTCTGGCGTACGCCTCGTTCGTTCGGGAGCGATGCGAGGAGCGCGGGCTGAGACCCTGGGATCGAGCGGGACTCGCGCGATTGGTCGAGTTCGCCTCGGAGTCCGCCGCCGATCAGGAGAAGCTCTCCGCTCAGATGAGCGAGATAGACGACCTCCTCGGCGAATCGAACTACGTCGCCGCGCAGAAGGGGTCCGAGGTCGTCAACCGGGAGCACGTGTGCGCGGCGATCGAGATGCGCCGGCGGCGCTCCTCCCTCTTCGAGGAGAAGATCCAGGAGATGATCCGCCGCGACCTGCTACTCATCTCCACCTCGGGCGCGGAGACGGGCCAGGTAAACGGCCTCACCGTGTACGACTTCGGCGACTACGCCTTCGGCCGCCCGATCCGGATCACGGCCTCGGTTTCGACCGGAGCGAGCGGAATCGTGGACGTGGAACGCAAGTCGCAGCTCGGCGGGCGTATTCACACGAAGGGCGTCATGATCCTGGCCGGCTTCCTGCGCGAGCGCTACGCGCAGGACCATCCGCTCGCCCTGGCCGCGAGCCTGTGCTTCGAGCAATCGTACGAAGGGGTCGAGGGTGACAGCGCATCCAGCGCGGAGCTCTACGCGATGCTCTCGGCTCTCTCCGGCCTCCCGATCCGGCAGTCGCTGGCCGTGACCGGCTCGGTGAATCAGAAGGGCGTTATCCAGCCGATCGGAGGCGTCAACCACAAGATCGCCGGGTTCTACGACATCTGCCGCCAGGCCGGGCTCTCGGGAGACCAGGGAGTGGTCATCCCGCGGCGGAACGTACAGCACCTGATGCTCCGTGAGGACATCGTCGAGGCCGTTCGCGAGAAGCGGTTCCACATCTACGCCGTAGAGACCGTGGACGAGGGGGTGGAGCTACTGACCGGAGTGCCCGCGGGAGCGCCGCGCTCCAACGGTCGCTATCCGGCGGGAACCGTCAACGAACGTGTGGATCGCAGGCTTCGGGCGATGGCCGCCAAGGTGCGAGACTCCCGCGGCGCATCGAGGAAGCCGGCGCGCGCCGCG
>JAGVPR010000371.1 GCA_020052115.1 Candidatus Eiseniibacteriota bacterium | reverse complement strand
TCGAGGATACGCTCGTCGAGAGTGCGAATTACGACCCCTCCCAGTCGGCTTTCGGCGACCAGGGCGGCGTTCCCTCCGGCGAGGTCGTGAACCGGGCGCCGGACCCGCCTCCGATGGATGGAACGGCGCAGAAGGCGGCCGAGCGGCTCGCGCGCGCGATCCCGAAGCCGAAGTCCGCGGGCTGATGCTCACACCGAAGGACCGGGAGTGGATGCTCCTGGCCCTTGACGAGGCGCGGGCGGCCCTGAGGTGCCGTGAGGTTCCCGTTGGGGCGGTCGTCGTGGCAGGGGACCGGCTGCTGGGGCGGGGGCACAACCAGGTCGAATCTCTCCAAGATCCCACGGCCCACGCGGAGATCATCGCCCTCGGGGCGGCCGCGGACGCTCTCGGCTCATGGCGGCTCGAAGGAGCCACCCTCTACGTCTCCGTCGAGCCCTGCGTCATGTGCGCGGGGGCCGCGCTCCACGCGCGGGTGCAGCGGATCGTCTACGGAGCGAGCGAGCCGAAGACCGGCGCGTTCGGCTCGCTCATAGACCTGTATCCGCTTCTTCGCCGCCGGCCGGACGTGGCCACGGAGGGTGGTTTGCTGGCCGAAGAGGCGGCGCGGCTGCTGCGCACGTTCTTCGAGAGCTTGCGGAGCGGGCCCGGAGACGAGACTCCCTAATCGAGACCCGTCAGCGCTCCGGACCGGCGGCCGGCTTGAGTGATCGGTCCTCGGAGAGGACCGTCAGCCGCGTGCTGTCTTCCGGACGCCCGGTCGGAGAGTGTTCGTACTGGACCCTCGTCTTGATGGACACGCCGGCCGACGTCGGCACGTGGAATCGGAAACTCTCGACCCGTTGCTCGTCGCTCATGAGCCTCGTGTCCGAGAGCAGGCGAGCCCCCTCTGCGAAGCACTCTCCGTCGTGCTCGATCGGATTCCCTTCGGCATCCACGAACGACTTCGTGTAGATCCGTTTCTCCTCGAACGATTGGTTCTGGGTCGTCTTCACGCTCACGGTGAGTATCAGGCGTCGCCCCGGCATTCCCGTCGGAACCGCGTGCCCGGCGCCCTTGTTGTTGATGCGGACCTCGACCCGCAACTCCTCTCCGCGCCGTTCCGGTTTCATCGAAACATGGATCGCGCGATTGAGCATGTTGAGGGAATGGCCTCCGGGAACCTCATGGAGGTTGACCGGCGTCCCGGCTGTTCGCTTGACGCTGGGATCAACGACGTTCGCTTCCGTGCGCCCCATGTGGCAATCCTGGCAGGATTCCCCTCTGGCAGCGGCCGCACTCTTCTGCCACTCCGAGTATGTGGACAGGATGGGTGTCCCATCCCCGGCCGCGTACTCGTGGCAGCCGATGCAGATCAGTGACCCCGCATGAATCTCGGAGTACTCGACGCCGTGGGCGTTCGACTCGGCGTCGCGGATCGGGCCCCGCTTCGTCCCGCCGAGGTCGAAGACCATCTTCGGATTCGCGCCGCTCGTGTCCACAGAGGCGACGCTGTGGCACACATCGCAGCCGACGCCCTCCCAGGAGAGCCTGTTCTCGAGCTTCGTGTCCCCGATCTGGGCCGCGAGCGGCGCATGGCACCCGAGGCAGATGCGCGCGACCTTCTCGCCTTCCTTCTCCGCTGCGTCGTGAAGGGCGGTCAGGAAGATCGCCCCTTCCATGGACCGCGCATGGGCCGAGTCGGACCACATGCGATGGATGTCGCGGTGACAGATCCCGCATGTATGACTGTTGTTGAGGATTCCCCCGGGCATCTCGGCGGAGGAAAGCGGACCCGCACTGACGGCGAGGAGCACAGCGACCAGAATTCCATGACGCATGATGATCGTCACCTCTTCCCTCGCGGCCCCTCCGGATCGAGGCGCGACCGCGCAACGGAGGTTCTCCGTCCGAGACCGCCTACTCCTCACGCCACGGCGGGAGGATCTTCACGAGAATCCACAGAATGACGAACGGCAGCGCCATCAGCACGAGGGCAGGAAGCACGCCCTCCCGCGTGGCGAAGCCCATCTTGTAGGTCGTGTATCCGAGGAAGCTCTTTGAAAAGAGCTGACCGCCGATCACCACGTTCCAGCGCATGGCGAAGATCCCGATGAGGGTGAGGCTTCCGGCGATCGCGTACAGCGTCCGGCGGGCGCTCTCCTGGAGCTGGACGAGCTGCACGACCGCCAGCAGCCCGATCGGCAAGATCGTCCCGAGGATGATCTGGATCAGGATGTGCGACGTGTACAAGTGGGTGCGGACCATGAAGTCCAGGGTTCGGAACGACTCATCCGACTCATAGATCCTGTGCAGCAGGTCGACCATCTCCAGGCCGAAGTCAATGATGAACGCGTAGAGCAGGTAGCGCCCGATCGTATCGAGACAGTCCATGTCGGGCGGCCGGTTCCTGAACCACGACGTCAGCATGTACATGAGCATGACGAGCGCGATGCCGGACACCATCGCTGAGAAGAGGAACACGATCGGCATCAGCGGCGTGGACCACCAGGGGTTCGCCTTGATCGAGCCGAAGATGAACCCGACGTAGCCGTGGAGCAGGAAGGCGGACGGAATCCCGATGAACGTGAGGAAACGCCCCAGCTTGTCATCGAGCTTCAACGATTCCGCGCTGATGTTGTCCGACCCCAGCGCCAGAACCCGGTAGAAGAGGCGCGCGGCGCCGGTCTTCTCCCTCGCCATCATCACGATGTCGCGGCGGAAATCGAGCCAGATCTCCAGTACGAGGACGATGAGGAGGTACCACAGGTACATGAAGCCGAACATCGCCATCGCGGACGTCGTGTGCGGCGTCAGGAACATCTCGAGCGAGCGCTCGGGGTGCCCGAGGTGCAGCTGCAGGGGCAGCGGCGCAATGAGCAGGAAGGCGAGCGCGGTGAGCAGCGCCAGCCGATACGTCGGCTTGACCGCCCTCACGTTGAAGACCCGCTCGAGCGAGGCCAAGATGAACGCGCCTGCCACCAGTCCCGTGATGAACGGGTAGAGGACGATCAAGATGCTCCACTGCAGCTCGATCTCGTTCGGATAGATGAAGCCCTGCACTCCGTGGAGCAATGGCTCCATGTCGTCGCCTCAGCGCACGGAGCCGTCCAGGTCGCAGTAATAGACCTTGGCTCCGGTAGCCATCTGGGGTTTGAGCACCTGCACGCGCCGATCCCTCAGAAATTCGTGGATCGGATCGTTCGGGTCCTTGAGGTCGCCGAGGCGGCGCGCGCCGGTCGGACAAGCCTCGCAACACGCGGTCGTCAGGCCGCGGCGGATGCGGTGGTAGCAAAGCGAGCACTTATCAACCGTGCCCGAGCGCGGATCAATGTAACGGCAGCCGTAGGGGCACGCTTGCACGCAGTAGCGGCAACCGAGGCAGTACTCCTTGTCCACGAGGACGACGCCGTCCGGGCTCTCGAAGGTGGCTCCCACCGGGCAAACCTGCACGCACGGGGAGTGGGCGCACTGGTTGCATAGCTTCGGAACGAAGAAGTTCTTGGAGCCGTCCTGGGGCGGATACTTCTCGGGGAACCCGTCATACCCGCCGTTCGGGGAATCAACCTCGGGCCGCTCGATGTCCCCGTGCGGAACGTGGTAGCGCTCCACCCAGGTCCGGAAGAAGAACGGTTCCTTGATGACCCCATTCTCCTCCTTGCACGCGCGGACGCAACTCCCGCAGCCGATGCAAAGGCCGATGTCTATCGCCATCGCCCACCAATGATCGGTGAGCTTGTAGTTCGGCGCCGTCTCGGGTTCTCCCGCCAGCACTGCCTCCCACGCGACCATGGCGCTGCCGGTGAGCCAGATCAGTTTGCCGCCCTTCAGCAGGAAGTCACGTCTGTCCATCGCGCGAGCCCTCAAGGTTCCGGATGGTGGTGGGGGTGGCATGCGGTGCACGGCCCTTCGTCCCCGTGTTCGCGGGGATTGATCTGCGGAAAGTCCGCCGGACGCGCGACGTTTATCACGTGACAGTTGAGACAGAGTTCTCTGCCGTCCGGGCGAGCCGGCTTCGAAGCCGTCGGGTCCGCGGCATGGGCCGCCGCGGGGCCATGACAGATCTCGCAGTGGATCTGCGTGTGCTTGCTGCCTTGGCGGGCCTCGACGACGTCAGAATGGCACTCCTCGCACGCCGAGTGCCCCGCGAAGACCACGGGCATGGCTGCGATGTCATCGAGTGCGCTGGCGCGGAAGGGGCCGAAGCGGCCGTAGTCCTTCGGCACGGCGATCGAGCGCACGAAGAGGAAGACAGCGATCGCGGCGACGAGGAGTGCGAGCATCCTCAGCAGGTGCTCTCGGTCCTTCAAGCTTTGCCGCATCAGCGTCTCCTGCTCCCAGGGGGCGAATACTCTCCGCTCGACTCGGCTCTGGATGGAGTCGGCGGGAGGACGCTCGCGACTGCGAACTCATCGGCGGCGGTGCCCTGAGTCCGTGGCCTCTCCGTTGAGAGGCCGGGAACCGACGTGTACCGGCGGCTATCCTTGCACAAGGGATTTGTGGAGTCAATGGTCGTTTATACGCGGCGCCGGCGGACCACTGCTCTTGGGCCGCCTTCGGAGTTTCCTCCGAGCCGGAGACGATTCGACTTGGCAGGGCAGCGAATTTGGACGTAGTCTAAGTAGCGATGGACAACCTCCCGGTGCTCCTCCGCTCGTACGGCATCCAGCCGACGCTGCAACGCCTCGCTGTCGCCGAGGGGGTCTTGGGCATGGATTCCCATCCGTCCGCGGATCAGGTCCTAGCGAGGATCCGGGAGCGATACCCCACGATCTCGCGCGCCACCGTCTATAACACGCTGAATCTCTTCGTCAAGAAGAGGCTCCTCCGCACGCAGAACCTCCGGGACGGGACGGTTCTCTTCGATCCGAACGCCGGGCCGCATCATCACTTCGTGGATGAAGAGACAGGAGAAGTCCTCGATGTCGCCTGGGATGCGATCCGCGTCGCGGGCCTGGAGTCGCTCGACGGGTTGGAGGTCAGCGAATTCCAGGTCGTCATGCGCGGACGCCGTAGATCTCGGAATTGATTTTCAATGTTGAAGTTAGGGCTCTTGTAGATGCTATGAATAGACATGATCTAAAAATGGTTTAGGTCCATGAGCAGGCTGCCCACCGGCCCTCGCCGCCCCCGATCAGGGGTCGCGGCCGGCGCGGGCGCCGGGCACCACGACAAGGAGGGACAAGACGATGGCCAAGAAGCCCACCCTGACGACATCGGCCGGCATACCGGTCGCGGACAACCAGAACGCGCTCACCGCGGGTCCGCGGGGCCCGCTTCTCGTGCAGGACTGGCAGCTCTTCGAGAAGCACGCGCATTTCAACCGTGAGCGGATCCCGGAGCGGGTCGTGCATGCCAAGGGTTCCGGCGCCTACGGCACGTTGACCGTATCCGGCGACTTGTCGCGCTACACGAAAGCGAAGGTCTTCTCTGAGATCGGGAAGAAGACCGAGTGCTTCGTGCGGTTCTCGACGGTTGCGGGCGAGCGCGGTGCGGCCGACGCCGAGCGCGACGTTCGAGGCTTCGCGATGAAGTTCTACACCGAGGAGGGGAACTGGGACCTCGTCGGAAACAACACGCCCGTCTTCTTCGTTCGCGACCCGTACAAGTTTCCGGATTTCATCCGCACGCAGAAGCGCGATCCGAAGACGAACCTCCGCTCGACGACGGCGATGTGGGATTTCTGGTCCTTGAGTCCCGAGAGCCTGCACCAGGTCACGATTCTGTTCTCGGACCGCGGCCTGCCGCGCAGCTTCCGACACATGAACGGCTACGGGAGCCACACCTACAGCCTCATCAACGCTGCCGGGGAGCGGTTCTGGGTCAAGTTCCATTTCAAGACGGTGCAGGGGATCCAGTGCTTGAACGACGACGAGGCCGCCCGCATCGTCGGTACGGACCGCGAGAGCAACCAGCGCGATCTCTTCGAGGCGATCGAGCGACGCGATTTTCCGAAGTGGCGGCTCAAGGTCCAGGTGATGCCCGAGGCGCAAGCCGAGAAGGCGGCATTCAACCCGTTCGATCTCACGAAGGTGTGGCCGCACAAGGACTATCCGCTCATCGAGGTCGGCGTCATGGAACTGAACCGGAACCCCGAGAACTACTTCGCGGAGGTCGAGCAGTCCGCGTTCTCGCCGGCGAACATGGTCCCCGGCATCAGCCACAGCCCCGACAAGATGCTCCAGTTCCGCATCTTCTCGTACGCCGACGCCCATCGCTACCGCCTGGGCGTGAACTACGACAATCTGCCGGTCAACCGGCCGCACTGCCCGGTCACTCACTACCACAGAGACGGCTCGATGCGGTTCGACGACAACAGCGGCGGCGCCGTCAACTTCGAGCCGAACAGCCGAGGCGGCCCGGTCGAGGATCCGAGGTTCAAGGAGCCGCCGCTGAAGATCAGCGGCGACGCCGACCGGTACGACCATCGAGCGGGAAACGACGACTACACGCAGGCGGGGAATCTGTACCGCCTGATGACGGCGGATGAGAAAGCGCGGCTGCACCGCGCGATCGCGGGCGCCATGCAGGGGGTGCCGCAGGAGATCATTGATCGCCAGCTTGGGCACTTCGCGAAGGCCGATCCGGCCTACGCGGCCGGCGTGAAGGCGGCTTTGTAAGCGTCCCGGACCGCAGGCGCGCGCTTCGGGTGCAGGCTTCGCGCGGCGTGCCGGATTGACAATCCACTCGCCGCCTCCTTAGCCTGTGCTCGACGATCGTCGTCGAGGCGGAATCCCGGCGCTTCGCCTCGTCCCATCGAGCGATGGGGTTCTTGCCGGCCGGGTGACGATCGAGGACGGGCGAAGACCGGGGATGGACGTCATGCGGTTCAGGGATCGGGCCCGCTCACCGTACTTCCTGTGCGTGGCCGCGTACCTGGCGGCCTTGCTGTTGGTGCGCATCCTCGGCTACCGGATGGTCGTTCCCTCGCACTACTGGCAGCTGCTGAGCCCGAAGTTCCTCATCGCCGACTTCCGGCAGTCGCTCCTCTATCTCCACATGCAGCCGCCCCTGCTCAATCTGGGGTTGGGATCGGCGTTGAGCCTCGGCAATGCTCTGGGCATCCGGGCCGAGACGATCCTCATGGCGTTCGCGGTGCTCGCGGGTGGGGTAGGGGTCGCCGCCGCGGCGTGGCTCTGTTCGAAGATGATCCCCAACCGCAAGGCTGCCGCGGCCTGCGCCCTCATCATCGTCCTTCATCCGGGCGTCTATCTGACCCAGCATCACTACTTCTATACCTACTACGAGTGGGTGCTCCTGCTGCTGACAGCCGCTGCGGTGTTCGGACACCTCGAGCGTCCTTCCGCGGGACGGCTGGCCGCGGTGTGCGGGCTCATGACGCTTCTGGTGTACACGCGGAGTCTCTTCCACTTCCTATGGGCGCTGGCGGTACTCGGGGCTGTCGCATGGTGGGGGCTTTCGGATCCCCGCCTCAGAGCTGCGGGAAGGCCCGCACGGGAGCGGCTTCGCGTCGCCGGGTGTCTCGCCGCGGCCGCAGTCCTCATGATCGCCTGGCCGCTCAAGAACCATCTCCTGTTCGGCACCTTCACCTATTCGAGCTGGTCCGGATACAACCTCTCGCGGGGCCTGAGCATCAATTGGAAACCGAATTGGGGCCTGCAGGTGCCGGATCGATTCAAGGACGTCCCGGCGGTCGCCCAGACGGTTCTGGAGGATGGCTCGCTCAACTGGAACAGCTACGTTGCCTTGAAGAACTTCGAGGAACTGGACCGGCGGGCGCGGCAAGTCATCAGGAACGATCCGCGGCTGGTGCTGGAGAAGGCCGTGCACAATTACTGGTACTCCGCGCGGTTCAGCATGCGTCATCCGTACGGCGGTTTCTACGGCCTGGACAAGGAGGGGGAGATTGGCCCGGTCGCGCGAGCGTGGATGAGTCTCTACGATCGCGTGCTGTTTCTCGACTCTCGGAGGACGGAGGACCTCGCGGCGAACTACCCGGCGAACACATTCATGAAGTCGTGGAGCTTCTTCGCGCTTGCCTTTCCGGTGCTCATCGTCGCGGCTGTGGCGAGAATCATCTCGGCCTGGCGCACGGACCGCGTGCGCGCCCGAACAGCAGCCTTCATGCTGCTAGCCATCCTCTGGGTTCTCGCCATGACGCTGTTCGTGGACGGCACGGAGGGCAATCGCATTCGGTTCTCCACCGAGCCGTTCCTCCTCATCCTTGCATTCTGGCTGTGGCCGCGGCGGGGGGAAGGAGACGCGGCTCCTTCGTCGGATTGACAGCCGAGACGCGGTGTGTCGAACTGCGGGTCTTTCAAAGAGTTGGAGTGCGCAAAGGCGCGGCTCGCCCGCCGCGCTGCGCGATCTTTGCGGTGGAAGGTCCGAGGGTGATAGACTCTGTTGTCCCCGCGGCATCGCGGGATTTCGGTCGGCTCCGGTCCCGGGCACGTGGCTCCACTTGACCCCGCAATCACAGCCTCGCGGAGAGATGCGAGAGTGGCTGAATCGGGCGGTCTCGAAAACCGCTGTGGGGGTAACCCCACCGAGGGTTCGAATCCCTCTCTCTCCGCCACGCGAACCCGCTGCCGGACTGCGCCCAGCTTGAACGTGCGGACCGCAAAGGCAGGCGCTTCATGAAGATGGCGAAGATGTGAGGCGGATGTGCCTCTGTCTCCTCTGTTTGTTCCTCACTTGCATCGTCGGGGAACTGCTGATCGGTGTCGCCTTTCACGCTAAGGAAAGGCGGCCACCGTACTACGACATGGTGGATCATCCCTATGTCTATTACCGGCATGCGCCTGAACCCGGAGAGACCGACGAGCAGGGCCTAAAGACGGCGCATCCGGTTCTGAAGCCGAAAGAGAAGTACCGGATCATCCTCACCGGAGGAAGCGTCGCTCGAGGCGGCGCGACGGATTCCACGATCTCCGCCTTTCTCGAGAAGGAGCTGAACGCCAGGCTCGGAACAGACCGGATCGAAGTGCTCAACGCCGGCGTCGGGGCCTTCGTCGTCGAGCAGGAGTTCATTTTCATCCAGCTCGTCCTCCAGGATTACCAACCGGATATGATCGTGGGATTGGACGGATACAACGACCTCGTGACGTACTCTCTGAATCGGTTCCAGAGGAGCCCGCACGCTCTTCCCCCTCACAACTGGAAGCATTTCAAGGTCATCGAGTCGAACCGAGCGAAGCGCGCATTCGTCTACCGGTTCAAGGCGCTGTTCTCGAACATTGTGCGATTGACGGGGTATCTGGACCGGAGGCTCAGGGAATCCCGGTCGCCGTGGCGCAACGTGTCGGAGAGCGAGCTGGAGCCGGTCAGCCGGGCATTCTGGAAGATCGTTCAGGACTCCCATGACTTCTGCCGGGCGAAAGGCATCGTCTACATCAGCTTCCTCCAGCCGATCCGTTTCTACGATCCCAGCGAAGCCGCGACGAATCTCACGGATGAGCAGAAGAAGCTCTGCAGGCTCTATCGATTGATGGAAGACGGCACTTTGGGCAGCAATGTTCGATTCTCGCTGACGGGTCTCCTCCGCGAGCCTCCGCGGCCGTATACCGATGACTGTCACATGAGAAGCGAGGGGCACGCGAGGATCGCGCGCAGGATGGCGGATGTGCTGGTCGACCGCATCGTTCTCCCCGGGAGAATCTCCGCAGCAGACTCGGTCTCATGTTCCGGTTGACACCCGAGTCCATCTATGGTGAACTCGTGGTTTGTCAATGTCTTGCGGCGTATCGTGATCATTGCGAACGGTGGAGTCCGGCGGCCTCGACGCCGACCGGGGAGAAGCCGCCGGCGAATGTCCATAGTGGAGAGATGACCGAGCTGGTCGAAGGTGCACGCCTGGAGAGCGTGTAGGCCTCAAAAGGGCCTCGCGGGTTCGAATCCCGCTCTCTCCGCCATCTGGAATGAGATATGATCCACCGCGGCGCGACGGACGCGCTGCGTCGCGAGGATCGGTGACGAGATAGCGTGGGGATGTAGCTCAGCTGGGAGAGCACCTCGTTCGCAACGAGGGGGTCGGCGGTTCAAGTCCGCTCATCTCCACCAAAGTTCGGGCGCGGCGTCCGGCAAGGGCGCTGCGCGAAGGTTCTTCGACGCGGGGCCGTCCGGGCGCCCCGCGGTCAGTTTCGGCCGGTCGTGCTAGGCGGGGAGGTAGCGGTGCCCTGTTACCCGCAATCCGCTATAGCGGGGTCGAATCCGTGACGAAGGGCGATCTTTCTGGGCAGCCCCCCGGGGACACGTGGCGCTGATCTTCAGGACCCGCGCAACCGGGATCTGTGAACCCCGTCAGGACCGGAAGGTAGCAGCGGTAAACAGACACCCCGGTGTGCCGCGGAATTCCCTGGAGGGAGCCGGCGGCCTCGAGGGAACCCGGCGGGACGTTCGACGTCCGGTGCTCGACCGGCTTTTCTTCTTCTGAGAGCGCATTCGCGGCCTCGCGGGGCGCCGGCCGCGCCGCCGGCGCGCTGCGACGCAGCGAGGAGGGGCGATGGCTCCGAAGGCTGCCGGTTATGAGGTGCTCGCCCGCAAGTGGCGTCCGCGACACTTCAGCGACGTCGTCGGACAGGAAGCGATCACCCGGAATCTCAAGGCCGCGCTCACCACGGGACGGATCGCCCAGGCGTTTCTGTTCACGGGCCCGCGCGGCGTCGGCAAGACGACGGTCGCTCGCATCCTCGCCCGCGCGCTGAACTGCGAGCGCGGCCCGGCCGAGGAGCCGTGCGACGAGTGCGCGACCTGTCACGCGATCCTCTCGCAGACGAGCTTCGACGTTCTGGAAATCGACGCCGCTTCGCGCACCGGCGTTGACGACGTGCGCGAGCTGCGCGACCAGACGCTTTACACGCCGGCCTCGTCCCGCTACCGCGTCTACATCATTGATGAAGTCCACATGCTGAGCACTCAGGCGTTCAACGCGCTGCTCAAGACTCTGGAAGAACCGCCGCCGCACGTGAAGTTCATCTTCGCCACGACCGATCCGCAGAAGATCCCCGCCACGGTGCTCTCCCGGACGCAGCGCTACGACTTCGGCCGGATCCGCGCGGAGCGGGTCGCGGCGCGCCTCACGGAGATCCTCTCGCGCGAGAACGACGAGGCCGCCACGGGCCCCGCGGCGCGCCCTCCGCTCGAGGCGGACGGTGATGCGCTGCTCCTCATCGCGCGCAAGGGCGAGGGGAGTCTGCGCGATTCGCTCTCGCTGCTCGACCAGGCGATCGCGGCCGGCATGGCGCGCGTCACGGTCGAAGGGCTCGAGACCCTGCTGGGACTGACGCCGTCCGAGCGCTTCCACCAGGTATTCCACGCCATACGTCGGCGGGACGCCACGGATGTGCTGCGCGTCGTGGACGCGGTCTACCGGCAGGGGAGCGACTTGCGAGAGTTCGCGGAAGGGTTCACGTCCTTCCTTCGCGATCTTCTCGTGCTCGCGACCGATCCGCGGCTCGAAGACCTCATCGAATCGAGCGACCGCGAGCGGGATGCGGCGCGCGAGGCGGCGAAGGGCGTGCCCCCCGGCGACCTGCTGCGCTACTTGCAGATCGCGGCCTCGGCCGCCGAGGCGATGCGTCGTGCGTTCTTGCCGCGCGTCCACCTGGAAGCGGCCGTTCTGGAGATGGCGCACCTGGAGTCATCGGTCACCCTCGGCGAGGCCCTCAGGCGGCTCGAAGAAGGCGGCGATTCCTCACGCGGCGCGGCGTCCGCGCCGCGACCTTCCAAGGGCTCGG